>JBLMXO010000291.1:0-3041 GCA_050257815.1 Actinomycetota bacterium | reverse complement strand
ACGCGCGGCCGCGCGCCCTACGAAGCGGTGGTGACACACGGCTTCGTGCTCGACGGCGACGGGCGCAAGATGTCGAAGTCGCTCGGCAACGTGGTCGCGCCGCAGGACGTGATTCGCCAATCGGGAGCCGAGATCCTCAGGCTGTGGGCGATGAGCTCAGACTATGGCGAAGATCTCCGCATTGGTCCCGATATCATCAAGGCCAATGTCGAATCTTACCGCAAGCTCAGGAACACGCTCCGCTACTTGCTCGGCAATCTCGCTCATTATCATCCCGATCTCGCCGTCGCTTACGACGACATGCCGGAGCTCGAGCGCTACATGCTCGCCCGGCTCGCCGAGCTCGATGAGGTCGTGCGCCAAGGCTATGCCGAGTTCGATTTCAAGCGCGTGTTCCATGCGCTGCTCAATTTTTGCGTCAATGACCTCTCGGCCTTCTATTTCGACATCCGCAAGGACGCGCTCTACTGTGATCCCTATGACAGCATCGCGCGTCGCGCGGCGCTGGCCGTGCTCGATCAGCTGTTCCTTGCTCTCACCGCGTGGCTTGCGCCTATGCTCTGCTTCACCATGGAGGAAGCGTGGCTCAATCGCTTCCCCCGCGACAAGGGCTCAGTGCATCTCAGGACGTTCCCGGAAATTCCGCGCGAGTGGCGCGACGAGGCGCTCGCCGAGAAATGGCGCAAGGTCCGTGCGCTCCGCCGCGTTGTCACCGGCGCTCTTGAGATCGAGCGGAAGGAGGGGCGCATCGGCTCGAGCCTCGAAGCCGCGCCGATAGTCTATGTCTCCGATGCTGAGCTCCGCGCCGCACTGCGTGGCGTCGATCTGGCCGAGATTGCCATCACCAGCGGCATCGAGCTTCGGCCCCGCATAGGTCCGCAAGGCGCCTTCCGCCTCCCCGAGGTTCCCGGCGTCGCCGTCGTTTTCGAGCGGGCGAAGGGCGTTAAATGCGCGCGCTCGTGGAAGATCCTTCCCGAGGTGGGCTCCGACCCTGAATTCCCCGAGCTCTCGCCGCGCGACGCAGCCGCCGTGCGCCAGTTCGATGCGCGCCACCCTCAGGCTGCGGAGTAGACGATGAGGAAGAACTGGTTGTGGGGGCCCGTCTCGGCGCTAGGGCTATCGGTCGCCACTCTCGTCGTGCTTATCGACCAAGCGAATAAAGCGTGGATGCTCTATGTCTACGACCTTGGCGCGCGTGGGACGGTGACAATCACTCCCTTCTTCGACCTCGTTCTCGTCTGGAATCAGGGCATCTCCTACGGGCTCTTGCCGCAGGAAGGCATGCTTGGGCGCGTCGGGTTGATCCTCTTCGCGCTTGGCGCGAGCCTCGCGCTCACCGTTTGGCTCGCGAGCCTCACCTCTAAGCTTGCCGCCGTCTCCATAGGGTTGATCATCGGCGGTGCGATCGGCAATGCCATCGACCGTGTCGTCTATGGCGCGGTCGCGGACTTTTTCTCGTTCCACGCCTTCGGGCTTGAGTGGTACATCTTCAATATTGCCGACACAGCCATTGTTGCCGGGGTCGTGGGTCTTCTGTATGACTCTCTATTCAGGGGCCACAAAAAGGTCGGAAACCCTTCTAAGATGTGAATAAACGGGGCCTTTTAGGGTGTCAGAGGGGAGCTTTTGGGGCACATCGCAGCCATATCTCGTGCGGGCCGCGTTCTTGGCCTTGCTGCGGCGTTTGCCGTGTCCCTGGCACTTGGTGGCTGCGGCGGCATTGAGTTCCAGGGCAAGGTCTTCGACTATATGGGCCTGTCCGGCGACCACCGGGAAGCCGATGTGCGCATGGCCGAGCGTCCGCCGCTCCTGCTTCCGCCAAATCTGAAGCAACTGCCACCGCCAAGTTCTGGCGTGGCCGTCGCCACGGCCCGGCCTGATTGGCCCACTAATCCTGAGGTGGTTCAGAAGCAGATCGTCGATGACAAGGCTGCGCAGGAGAAGGCGAAGGAAGCTGAGGCCGATCCGACTGCTCCCTATAACCCCTATGCAGGCAAGCCGACCCTGCTCGACAAGGCGTTCGGTAAACTTTGGGGCAAAGGCACCGAGACCGAGGTAGTGGATGACGTTCCCGAGCCTGATCCGACCGACAAGAGGCCCGAGGATCAGGGCAAGGCCGCAGTCGCGTCGAATACCGGTCCCAAGGCGCCGCAAGTGCCTGACGCATACATTCCTCCGGCCGACCAGGATCCGTTCCACCCCGCCGCGCCTGACAGCTACAAGGGCGTGTCAGGCGGCGCCGACGCAAGCAAATATTGATCTTGGGCGCTGGTGGGCAGCGGACGGCAATCCCTCCCGAATTGGCTTGAAAACGCGAACCTGAGGCCTGAAATTCGAGGCATTGACGCCAGGCCGAGCCACGGCATGATCCTTGCTCTGCTTGGCTGCATGTCCCTCGCAAGGCCTCGCTCTATGGTGATGTGGATGTTGGATCAACTCGTCGCGCTCTTCGATGCGCGACTCCCCCTGCTGCTCGTTTGCGCGAGCCTTGCCCCTGTGGCCGTGGCGTTCGCGGCCACGGAAAAGACCTCGCCCGAGCGCGCCAAGGAGTTCAAGCTCACAAATGGCCTCGACGTGGTGGTGATTCCCGATCATCGCGCGCCGGTCGTCACTCAGATGATCTGGTACAAGGTCGGCGCCGCCGACGAGCCGCCTGGCTCTTCTGGCATCGCTCATTTCCTCGAACATCTGATGTTCAAGGGCACCGACAAGATCCCGACCGGCCAGTTCTCCAAGATCATCGCGAGAAACGGCGGCGAGGACAATGCCTTCACCAATCACGACGTGACTGCCTATTTCCAGCGGGTCGCCAAGGATCGTCTCCCCACCGTGATGGCGATGGAGGCTGACCGCATGGCCAATCTCCGCCTCACCGAGGATGACGTGGTGACCGAGCGGAACGTCATTCTCGAGGAACGCCGCTCCCGCGTCGACAATGATCCGGGCTCGATCCTCCAAGAGCAGATGATGGCGGCGCTTTATGAGAACCATCCTTACGGCATCCCGATCATCGGCTGGGAGCATGAGATCGAGGGGCTGAA
>JBLMXO010000290.1:0-3718 GCA_050257815.1 Actinomycetota bacterium | reverse complement strand
ATCGACAGCATCGTGGTCGGCAACGAGACGATCTATCGCGGGCAGGCGCTTGCCGCTCTCGCGGGCGAGCAGTTCGACTCGAACGCGGCGGTCAAGGATCTCATCGGCAAGATCCAGCGCGTAAAGCGCAGCACCTCGGTGCCGGTGACCACCGCCGAGGTCTACAATGTCTGGCTCGAGCACCCCGAGCTCGTCTCGGCCGTCGATTATCTCGCCGTTCACATTCTTCCTTATTGGGAAGGCATCCCCGGCTCGGCCGCCGTTGATCATGCCATGAGGATGTACGACAAGCTGCGCCAGACCTATCCCGGCAAACGCATCGTCATCGCCGAGTTCGGATGGCCATCAGCGGGGCTTAACCGCAAGGACGCGGTGCCGAGTCCGCTCACCCAGGCACAAGTCATCCGCGACTTTATCTCCCGGGCCGACGCCATGGGCATCGACTACTCGATCATCGAGGCCTTCGATCAGCCGTGGAAGACGAACGAAGGAAGCGTTGGGCCCTATTGGGGCGTGTTCAACGCCGATCGTGAGCCGAAATTCGCCTTCACCGGAGCGGTAGAGTCGCCGAACTTCTTGTTCAAGGTGATAACGGCGCTCGCCATCGGCCTTCTCCTGTCGGTTCCGATTTTCGCCATGCCGCGCGTGACCGCGGCCCAGGCTTCCGTGATCGCGATCACCGCCAACGTGATCGGTGCGTGGTCGGCAAATGTCATCGACTATTGGGTGACGCATTATTTCGTGCTTGGGTCGGAGATCGCCATGTTCGTCGGCGCCGCTCTCCTCATTCCCCTCGTCATGATCATGAAGCAACGTATCGAGGAGCTGGCCGCCATCATCTTCGGCGTCAAGCCTGCGCGACTGCTGGCGCGAAGTGCCGTTGCTTCGGAGCACGCGCCTCTCGTCTCGATCCATATCCCCGCCTGCCGCGAGCCGCCGGAAATGTTGCGCCAGACGCTCGACGGCGTGGCCAAGCTCGACTGGCCGAATTTCGAATGCGTGGTGGTGATCAATAACACGCCGGATCCCGCTATGTGGGAGCCGATTGAGGACCATTGCCAGGTGCTCGGCCCGCGCTTCAAATTCGTTCGCGCCGACCGGCTTCAGGGCTTCAAGGCCGGAGCGCTGCGGCTCGCCCTCGAGCACACGGCACCAGAGGCCGAGATCATCGGGGTGCTGGATGCCGACTATGTGGTGCATCAGGACTGGCTCAAGGATCTCGTCCCCGCCTTCACCGATCCTGCCGTCGGGCTGGTGCAGGCTCCGCAAGATCATCGCGACTGCAGCCGCAACATCACGCAAGCAGTGATGAACCGCGAATATGCGGGCTTCTTCGACATCGGCATGGTGCAACGGAATGAGGTGAACGCCATCATCACCCATGGCACGATGTGCCTCGTGCGCCGGACGGCGTTGATCGACGCGGGCAACTGGTCGAGCGATACGATCGTCGAGGATACCGATCTCGGCCTGACGCTGCTCGAGCGTGGATGGAGGGCGCATTACACCAATGCCCGTTATGGCTGGGGCCTGTTGCCGAACGATTTCGCCGCCTATAAGCGGCAGCGGCACCGCTGGGCCTATGGTGGCGTGCAGCTCATCAGGAAGCATTGGCGTGCGTTCCTGCCCGGCGGGAGCCGGCTCACGGCGCAGCAGCGTGCGGCCTTCCTGGTCGGCTGGCTGACCTGGCTCGGGGCCGAGTCGCTCGGCGTGATCATCGCCATTCTCAATCTGATCTGGATGCCGCTCGTCGCCTTTCTCGGCATCGCCGTGCCGGAGGCAGTGCTGACGCTCCCGGTGCTTGCCACCTTCGCGGTCATGCTGGTGCATTTCATGGTGCTTTACCGCACGCGGGTGCAGGCACCGGTTGCCGCTTCTTTGGGCGCGGCGCTGTCGGCCATGGCCTTGCAGTTCACCGTCGGCCGGGCCGTCGCCGATGGTGTGGTCCGCGACCAGCTTCCCTTCGTGCGCACGGCCAAGGGCGGAGCGTCGCGCTGGTCCACCCGATTCCCTGCGCTATGGGAGGCGGTGCTCGGCTCGCTCTTGGTGATGGGCTCGCTCACGCTCCACTACAGGAATGAGCAGCAAGTGCATGAGATCTCGATCTTCAGCGCTGTGCTGTTCGTGCAGAGCTTGCCGTTCCTGGCAGCCGTCGCCATCGCTCTCATCGAGCGCTCCCCGTTCAATGCGTTTGCCACGTGGCGGAGGCTCGCGACGCTCTCGACCTTCCCGCCACGTCTGCCGCGTGGGCCGGCATCGAAAGCAGGGCCTTCTGCCGGCGACGGCGTCGGCATCGTCTCCTAGTTGAGGTCGATATTGCGCAGGCGGAGTGCATTGCCGACCACCGACACCGACGAGAAGCTCATGGCGGTCGCGGCGATGATCGGCGAAAGCAGGATGCCTAAGGCAGGATAAAGCACGCCGGCGGCAATCGGAACGCCGAGCGCATTGTAAACGAAGGCGAAAAAAAGATTCTGCTTGATGTTGCGCATGGTGGCGCGAGCGAGATTCACCGCGCGCACCACGCCGCGGAGATCGCCTTTGAGCAGCGTGATTCCCGCACTCTCCATGGCAACATCGGCGCCTGTGCCCATGGCGATGCCGACATCTGCTTTGGCCAGTGCCGGCGCGTCGTTGATGCCGTCTCCCGCCATGGCGACCTTGGCGCCTTTCTTCTGCAAGCTCTCGATCAGGGTGAGCTTCTCCTCAGGCCTGAGCCCTGCACGCACCTCATCGATGCCGAGCTTCGCGGCGACGGCGCGCGCCGTCGTCTCGTTGTCGCCGGTCGCCATGACGATCTTGAGCCCAAGTGCGTGCAGCTTGGCGATGGCCTCTGCCGCAGTCGACTTGATTGGATCGGCTACGGCTACGAAACCGGCAAGCTTGCCGCTGGTGGCCAAGAACATCACCGTTTCGCCTCCTTTACGGCGAGACTCTGCCATTGGCGCCAAGGGCGCGATGTCGATTTTGAAAGCCGTCATGAGGCGTGCATTGCCAAGCAACACGTCTTCACCGGAGATACGTCCTTTCACGCCTTGGCCAGTGATCGCCTCGAAGTCTTGAGTCTTCTCCGACGTGAGCCCCTTCGCCTCGGCGCCGCGCAGAATGGCCTCGGCGAGCGGGTGCTCACTGCCGGCCTCGAGAGAGGCTGCAAGGCGCAACACCTCGTTCGGATCAACCCCTTGCATTCCTTCAATCCCGGTCAGCTTCGGCTTGCCCTCGGTGAGGGTTCCAGTCTTGTCCGCAATTAAGGTATCGACGCCAGCGAGGCGCTCGAGCGCCGCGGCATTGCGGATGAGAACGCCGGCCTGGGCGCCGCGGCCCGTCGCCACCATAATCGAGATAGGCGTGGCGAGGCCCAGAGCGCAGGGGCAGGCGATGATCAGCACGCTCACGGCGGCGACCAGCGCATAAGCAAGCTGCGGCGCCGGGCCGTACACCATCCAGGCGATAAAGGCGGCGACAGCGACGGCGACCACCGCAGGCACAAAATAACCAGCGACCATGTCGGCCAGGCCCTGGATGGGGGCGCGCGAGCGCTGCGCCTCGGCGACCATGTTCACAACCTGGGCAAGGGTGGTTTCGGCGCCGGTGCGATCGACGCGCATGTCGAAGCTGCCGCGACCGTTCAGGGTGCCACCCGTGACGCGGTCGCCCGGATTCTTCTCCACGGGAACCGGCTCTCCGGTCAGCATGGACTCATCAACGGCGCTCACGC
>JBLMXO010000289.1:0-4946 GCA_050257815.1 Actinomycetota bacterium | reverse complement strand
CGGCATCGTGACGAGCGCCTTCGTGTCCCTCGTCATCATGCTCGCCCTGCTCGAACAACTCGGCTGGAACGACGCCTTGATCGCCGAGGCCATGATCGCCGTCCCGCTTCTGCTCTATCTCATCATCGCTTTCTGCGCGCGCACGCTCGATGTCGATGAGTTTTTCACCTCGGGGCGCCGTGTCCCTCCCGTGTTCAATGGCTTCGCGCTCGCAGCGACCGCAGTCGGTGGCATCGGGTTCTTTGCCTATACCGGAACCGTGTTCTTCCTCGGCTTTGACGCGCTCGCCATTGGGCTCGGCTGGACGGTCGGCCTCTTGCTCGCCGCCGTGCTGTTCGTGCCTTATTTGCGCAAGGCCGGCTCCTATACCTTGCCGAGCTTTCTCGGCCATCGCTTCCGGTCACGCTATCTCCGGATGACAGCGAGCATGCTCCAGCTCCCGCCGACTGCGCTCTTGCTCGCAGCAGAAATGAAGATCGCAGCGATGGTCGCCGCTCTCTTCCTGCCGCTCTCCTTCTCGTTCGCCGTGATCTTGGTCGGATTGGTGGTCGCGGCGTCAGTGTTATTAGGTGGCATGCGGTCGCTGACCTGGACGGGAAGTGCGGAGTTCCTCACCGGTGCCGTCGGTCTTGCGGCGCCGCTCATCATCGTATCGATCATGCTCACCAATCTTCCCGCTCCGCAGTTCACCTATGGCGAAGCGCTGTCCTCACTGCATGACGCCGAGATCACCACAGGGCTCACGCCAACCAAGCCGGACATTGCCGAACCTCCCCTTCCCAGTGCTGCACCCTTGCCAGTCACCAAGCCCTTTCTCGAACCCTTCGGCGAGTTGAGCATGACCGATTTTGCATTGCTCTTCCTCTCGCTTGCGCTCGGTACGGCCGCGCTGCCGAGCCTGCTCGTGCGCAGTGGGGTGACAAGGTCGGTGGCCGACCAGAGGCGCGCGGTCGCGTGGGCACTTCTCCTCGTGGCGCTGTTCGCCATAACGGCGCCGGCAATCGCCGCCTTCGCCAAGCTGCTCATCTTCCAAGGCATCGCTCAAGCTCCAGCCTCGGCTCCTCCGGACTGGCTGAGCGACCTTGCCCGAAGGCATCTGTTGCAGTCGGGCGATAGCAACGGCGATGGCGCGATCGGGGCGTCGGAGCTTCGCATCGCGCGCGACGGCATCGCCATTGCGCTCCCGCTTGCCATGAAGCTTCCTTACGTATTCACCGCGCTGATAGCCGCAAGCGGCATGGCGATAGCGCTCGCAGCCGCGGGCTCGCATCTCTTCACGCTTTCTGCGAGCCTCGCCGAGGACCTCTATCGCGTGATCGACCGGCGACCGACCGCATTGCCGAGGCTGATCGCCGCCTGGGCTTCGATCGGCGCGTCGGCGCTGGCAGCATGCATGTTTCTGCTAATTGCCGATCTCGATCCGCTACACGTTGGCCTGACGGCTTTTGCGTTTGCTGGATCGAGCTTCTTCGCACCACTCCTCCTTGCCATCTGGTGGCCGCGCTGCACCTTGCTCGGTGCCTTCGCCGCGCTTGGCGTCGGCTTTCTCGTTATCTTTACCGCGACTGTCATAAGTGCCTTGGGTGCTGGCCCGATTGGCATCACCACGGCGAGCCTGATCGGATCGACTCTTGGGCTTATTGCGGGAATCGCAGCGAGCTTCATGCGGACAGGTCCGTCAGACGTCGAGGAAGCCTTCTTTGAAGAGATGCGCAATCCCGAAGGCGAAGCTATTTACGATCGGGCGCAGCAGCGAGCGGCGGCAGCAGCAGTTGCGGCCGCAGCGCAAGCTGCAGCAAGCCAATGAAGGGGTGATCACTGAGCCCGATGGACCAGCAACAAACACCACACCAGCCCCGGCTCACGCTTTATCCCGAGATCGTGCCCTATCGCACGGGCCGACTCAAAGTTTCAGGGCTGCACGAGATCTATTTCGAGGAATGTGGCTCACCCGCGGGGAAGCCGGCCGTACTGCTGCATGGCGGCCCAGGTGGCGGGATCAACCCGGTGATGCGCCGCTATCACGACCCGCGGCTCTACCGCATCGTGCTGTTCGACCAGCGCGGCTGCGGCCGGTCGACGCCCCACGCCTCGCTCGAGGAGAACACCACCTGGGACCTCGTCGACGACATTGAGCGCTTGCGGGAGCATTTCGGCATCGAGCGCTGGCAGGTGTTTGGCGGCTCGTGGGGCTCGACACTGGGCCTTGCCTATGCCGAGACCTATCCAGAGCGCGTGACCGAGCTCGTGCTCCGCGGCATCTTCACCTTGCGGCGCTCCGAGCTCGAATGGTTCTATCAGGAAGGATCGAGCTGGCTCTTTCCCGACGCCTTCGCCGACTATCTCCGCGTGATCCCGGAAGACGAGCGCTCTGACATGATCGCGGCCTATCACCGACGCCTCACGAGCTCCGACACCGATATACAGATCGAGGCGGCGCGCGCCTGGAGCGCGTGGGAAGGCAAGACGCTGTCGCTTCTGCCCGACGCGGATCGCGTGCGCCGCTTCTCTGAGGATCACTACGCGCTCGCCTTTGCGCGGATCGAGTGCCACTATTTCGTCAATCGCGGCTTCTTCGTGAGCGATGACCAGCTCATCGTCGATGCTCATCGGCTCTCCGATATTCCCGGCGTGATCGTGCATGGACGCTACGACGTGGTGACGCCGGTTAAAATCGCCTTCGACCTCGCGCGCAATTGGCCGCAGGCGAAGCTCAAGGTCGTGCCCGATGCAGGCCACGCCATGACCGAGCCAGGGATTGTGCATGAGCTCGTGGCGGCGACTAAGGGCTTCGCCGACTAGAGTCAAGTCTCGGCGATGTGGCCAATGAAACTGAGCACGACGTTGCGCCGATGCGGCGCCGACCGATGCTCGACGACGTAGACTCCTTGCCAAGTGCCGAGCACCATGCTGCCGCCGATCACGGGGATCGAGAGGCTGACCTCGGTGAGCACTGACTTGATGTGGCTCGGCATGTCGTCAGGGCCCTCCTCTTGGTGCGCGTAGGCGCGACTCTCAGGGGCCAAAGCCTCGAGTGCATCGAGAAGGTCGCGGCGCACATTCGGATCGGCGTTCTCCTGGATGAGAAGCGACGCCGACGTATGGCAGATGAACACCGTTAGAAGCCCGTTGTCGGCTGAGAGGTCGTCGAGCCAGCTTGATAGCTCGCCCGTGATCTCGGTGAAGCCCTTGCCGCGCGTCTGAACCGCGAGCTTGTGGTTCGCCTGAACCATTTCAACCATGAGTTCCCCTCATCTCCCGTCGCCCCTCTCATCCTCGTTCCCTGCGACACGTTGACAAGACAAGGGACAAGCGGCACCCGCCCCCATCCCGGCGTCCCACATTAGAGCGCCGCTTAACGCAAAATTTACTCGCCCTTGCCACCGTAAGTTTCGACCGCTTCGTCGCGTGTCTTCTCACCTTTGAGTCCCACGCCCGATCGGACTGCGAACTGGTTTTGCGGCGGCACACTCATGGGGAACGGGATGGGTTCGGAAGCAACTTGGCAAACCGGCGGCGCTCAAAGGGCTGGCGAAGCGTCAGCCAACGCCCCCATGGATCAGCGCACGGTTGAAAGCCTGCTGCGCCGGCTCGTCGAGCGGGTCGAAGAGAGCGAACGCCGCTATAGCGAGGCACTCGATGAGCTGCATGCGAGGCTCGATCAGCTCTCGCAGACCACAGATGCCGTCCGAGCGACCAGCAGCCCAGAGGACTCGCCAACGCTTGAGCGGCTGCATGATCAGGTCAACGACCTCGCCAAGCGCTTCGAACCGCAGAGCACAAGCACGAACCCGCTTGAAGATTTCGAGCGTCTTGGCAAGGCCTTGTCGGCAGGTCTCGATTTCACCGTCGGTGGTTCAGACGGACTGTCCGGGGCGGCCAACATTCCGAGCGCTTTCCCCTCCGCGCCGATCCCGCCGAAGACTACTGAACCCGCGACACAAGGGCTTCCTGATTTCGGCTTCAAAGCGCCTGAGCTTCCGCTTGCACCGTCCGCTCTCGAGCGCGAAGCGCAGTTCGACAAGCGGCTTGCCGATGTGGCGAACGAACTTGAGCATTCGCTCGGCGCCGTCATGCCCGCTGCCACCATCGAGGCTTTGAATGCCCGGCTCGATGAGATCGCAACCCAGCTCAGCCAGGCGCTCAAACAGGCGCCGAAGTTCGACAATCTGGCCTCCGTCGAGAAGCAACTTTCCGATATGGGTCAGCAACTCGCCCGCGCCGAGGCGCAGCTCGCCCGCATGAATGGAATCGAAGATCAGTTGCGCACGCTGATCGAGCGGTTCGATGCCACACCTGAGGTGATTGAGGAGATCGCCACCAAGGCGGCGACCGAAGCCGCGAGGCAAGTTGCTGAGAAAGCCAAGTCCAGCGCGAGCGAGGATCGGCTCAATGCCATGCACCGCGATCTCGTGGCAATGAGCGACAAGAGCCGCGCCGCGGACGACCGCTTTTCGGCAACGCTGCAGGCCGTGCACGATTCGTTGAAGCAGCTCATTCAGCAGGTGGAAAAGGGTGCCTCTGGCGCTCTCCAGCCGCCGAAGCCGCAAGCGCCCTTCGCCGAACGCGTCCGCGCCCAGGCAGGCCAGGCAGGGCAGGGTCTGCCGCCGCTTCCTCCCTTCCAGCAGCCGCCTATGGCCCCCGGCGCCGCTCAGCAGCAGCCATCAGCGAAAGAGAAATCGCTGAAGAGCCGGCTTGCGGGTTCGATCGCCGATTTCCAGGACAGCGAGCCCGTCCCTCCATTCGGAAAGGGCAAGCGCCTTGAGGAGGAAGCCTTCGATCTCGATGCCGTAGCCGAGCGTGGCCAGCGCGGCTCGGGGACTGATGCAGATTTTGCCCATGACGACCTCGTGGCCGCCGCCCGTAGAGCGGCTCAGGCCGCCGCGCTCAGGGCCGAGGAGAGAACAGGCGGGGGCAGAGCACGCCGCACCTCCGACAAGATTGCC
>JBLMXO010000288.1:0-3542 GCA_050257815.1 Actinomycetota bacterium | reverse complement strand
GCCGCGTGCGGTCTCAGTGCAAGGACTGGCCGTTCCGGACGGCGATGACGCAGGAACTCCGCGGCAGAAGTGAAAACGTCCATCCCATGTCTACTCCCACACGAGACTGCCGATGTCAGTTGCTGCCCTTGAGCGATGTCGCCTACGAGCCCGCGTCCCGTATGCAATCCCGCGCGCAATGTAAAGTGGTTTTCGCGAGCCGCCCCAACGTTTTGTCACGTGATGCGCGTAACATTGTGGATTGCGCTGCGCTCTGCCTAATTGCGCGCCACGTCAGTTCGCCTCTCGCGCCTGCGTCCCGGCACTTATGAGCGAGCTCGATCCGGCGCTCGAATAGGCGGGATTCTGCAACAATCCGAATGTCTTGCGCGCCGCGAGCCGCACCATCGCACTGGTGTAGACGTAGATCTCGGCGCTATCGATCTGACCGTCGGCATTGCCGACCGGCGGCAAATCAGCGCTCCCCGCCATTCCCTCGATCAAATAACGAGTGAAGAGACCAATGTCGTACCCCGAATCAACCAGCCTCCTCTGGCCGCGGTCCGTTGCCATGAGCACCGTCAGATTAGGAAGAGGCGACGACGGCAGAGCGGAGTTGACGGTCTCCGGCAGGTTGGGCGGCAAAAGATAAGGACTGTGGTCGCGCCCATACTCGGTCTCGAGCAGGAGCAGCACTGACTTGGCGTCGAGCTTGGCGAGGTTGTTATAGAGCGTGGACAGCTTGTAGCCGCCGACCTCGTCCCGGTAAGGCTCGGTGTCGACGGGCAAGAGATACATATCGCCATGCTCGCTGTCGGTCGCCCCGTGACCCGAGTAATAAACCACCACCTTGGCGCCTGGCTGTGAGCGAACGAGACGCGCTAGCTGCCCGTCTGCACCCGGCACTGCGCCGAATATCCTCTCGAAGTCGGCCTTCTTGGCATCGCGCAAGTCGATGATGTTGTCCTGGCGATAGCCGAGATGTTCGGTGAGAAAGGAATACATGGCGCCCGCGTCGTTTCGCGAGGTCTCGCTCGGCACGAGTTTGGCGTAGTTGCGATTGCCGATGATCACGGCGATGGCATTGTCATCCTCGGCTTCCGGCGGCAACGCCCGGTACAGCTCGCGCGTGCGGGTATAGGTCTTCATGTTGGGCGTCGGCGTGAAGTCGACATGCCGCGGCAACTGCAGCGGCGGGCTGACGCAAAGGTGGAAATTGCCGGCCTTCTCGATGCGTTGCACATCGTCGAGGGTGAGGTGGCTGTCGATGGTGATGCAGACCGTGCACCAGACAATGCCGGCCCTCTTCTGCAGTTCATCGAGATGGGATTGCGGCAGCCCTTTCGGTGCAGGCAGGCACATGTTGTCGCAAGCTGGAACCGAGACCGACTGACCGTGCGCCTGGCGAAGCGCCGCGATCAGATCCTTGGGAAGGCAGTCGATGGGTAGACGCGGAGTTGGATTGACCGCGGTCCCCTCCTGCGCGGCCGGAGCCAGTGGCACGGGCTCGATCTGCGGAGCTGGCTCGGCCGACGGCGTGATCGCCGCCGTCGTATCGAGTCCTGTGCACAGCTCACCCATTTTCTTCTGCACGGTCGGCGAGGTGAGATCCTTGTATCCGGCAAGACCGTGATCGTGCTTGAAGTGCCAGTACGCCGTCCACGTGTCCCTTCCGCGCTTCCCGTCGATCTCGCCCTTGTAATAGCCGAGCTCAGCGAGGCAGCGCTGGGCACGCGCGATGGCTTTGACCTGCTCCTCGGGAACCCCAACTGCGGCCTGCGGCGCGGCCGCCACGGGGTCCGCAGTCGCAGTCATGGTCTCGCCGGGCGACCTCGCGGTCTCGGCGGCAGAGATTTCGGAGAGCGCGGCAATCCCTGCCGCGACAATCATGAGCCTGAGGATCAAGCCCAGCCTGCCTCCGCGTCTCCCCGCCATCGAAACCTCAACGCTCAGGCGCTAGAACCCCACGCCACGCGAGCAATTAACGCTACCACATCCACCCACCGGCAGAGGCAGGACAAACGGCCTGCCGCGCCCCATCATCACTGCGAAATGGCATTAATGATGGCAAGACCCGCGCCGCGACGAAGAAAGCTGTCACGGTAACGGGATCTGGCGTCCGGTCTCGAGCACGTCCCACCCGCGCTTGACCGCCGGGCGCTCGGCAATGGCGAGGTACCAGCGCATCACGTTGGGATGCTCGGCGAATTCCACCGTCTGCCAGGCAAAACGCGAAATCCACGGCCAGATGGCGATATCGGCGATCGAATAGTCGCCCGCAACGTATTCCACCTCGCCCAGCCGCCGGTCGAGCACCCCCCAGAGCCGCTTCGCCTCCGTGGCGTAGCGCTCTTCGGCATAGACGCTCTTACCGGGATTGAACCTGACGAAATGGTGCACCTGACCGAGGAAGGGCCCGATCCCTCCCATCTGCCACATCAGCCACTCGACCACCCGCCATTTGGTTGGGAAGTCCTGCGGCCAGAGCTTTCCCGTCTTCTCGGCGAGGTAAAGCAGGATTGCGCCGGACTCCATGAGCTGGAGTCCGTTGTCGGTGTCGATGATGGCCGGGATTCTGTTGTTGGGAGCGACCTTGAGGAAGGCTGGCGCAAACTGCTCCCCTGTTTCGATGTTGATGGGATGGACGCGGTAAGCGAGGCCGACCTCCTCGAGCATGATCGAGACCTTCTGCCCGTTCGGCGTCATCCAGGTATAAAGCTCGATCATTGCCCCCGTATCACCTCGCTCTTCTGTCGCCAGCCACGTCGGCGGCTACGCATGGCGGCGAAACCTTGCCTTGTCAAAGGCATGGTGACGCGGCTGCGCGTTCTTTTGCAGTTGCAGCAAATTTGATTCACCAAGTGTTCATTCCTCGGCCTCCCTATCGCCAAGAACCCGTCGCTCCAACGCCACAGGCGGATGGTAACGGGAAGCTGATGCGCGCCCCGGAATCAACGTGCGCGCCAAGGGGAGGATTCGATGCTCAATTGTGCCCAACTCGACAAAGAGCGGAAGGGCGTCGCGACCGACCGATCGAGCTTCACCCGCTACGCCATCTTTTTCACGCCGCAACCCGGGACCGCGCTTGCCGCCTTTGGGCGCTCTTGGTTCGGCCGCGCCAATGATGGCGCCACCTTGCAGGCCTTCTCTGATTCAGGCTTCACTGGCACGGGCTTCGCCAAGATCCCGTCAGTGCCCGGCCGCTACACCGGGCTGCATGCTCAGTTCAAGGCTCCCTTCACGCTCCGCAATGGAGTTGGTGTCGATGCGCTGAAGCAACGCTTGATCAGCTTCGCTGCGCGGCGGAAGTCGACCGAGACCGGCCCTTTGACGCTTGCCCGCGAAGGACGTTTCCTCGTGCTGCGCCCGGTCGAGCCGACGCCCATGCTCGAATGGCTGGCGGCGCAATGCGTCGCTGCTTTCGAGGATTTTGCCGCGCCGCCGAGCGATGCCGAGCGTAAGGCGCATGCGAGCCCCAATCTCACCGACTACCAGCGGCTGCTGCTGGAGAGCTTCGGGGATCCGCACGTCTTGAGCGAGTATCGCTTCTACATCACCCTCAC
>JBLMXO010000287.1:0-5674 GCA_050257815.1 Actinomycetota bacterium | reverse complement strand
ATTCTCGGCGCGACGGTGATGCCGCATAACCTCTATCTGCATTCGGGCATCGTGCAGACGCGCGCTTACGGGCGGACACTGCCGGAGAAGCGCGAGGCGATCACGCTCTCGACCATGGACTCGACCATCGCGCTGATGTTCGCGCTCACCATCAACGCCTCGATCCTGATTCTCGCCGCGGCGACGTTCCACAAGGCTGGCCAGACCAATATCGTCGAGCTCGGCCAGGCGCATTCGTTCCTGGCGCCGCTGCTCGGCTCGGCGCTCGCGCCCACCCTGTTCGGCATCGCGCTGCTCGCTTGCGGGCTCAACTCGACGGTGACGGCGACGCTCGCAGGGCAGATCGTGATGGAGGGCTTTCTCGACATCAGGCTCGCGCCGTGGATCAGGCGGGTCGCCACCCGCGCGCTCGCCATCATCCCGGCGGCGGCGGTGACCATCTGGTGGGGTGCACAAGGCACGGCCGAGCTCCTCATCCTGTCGCAGGTGATCCTCTCGCTTCAGCTTCCCTTCGCCATCGTGCCGCTCGTCATGTTCACCGCCGACAAGCACAAGATGGGCGCGCTGGTCGCGCCGCGCTGGATGACGCTGCTCGCCGCGATCGTCGCGGTCACGGTGATCGCGCTCAACGGCAAGCTTCTGTGGGATTTCCTCCCCGCGCTTTAGCTTGCGGGGAAGGCAGCCGCCATGATGTGGCCCGAATTCGGGGCACGAGCTTCAGCCATGCGCCGTTACTTCGGTCTCTTCACCAGCCTTGCCGCCGCGAGCCTCCTCGGTGCGTGCGCGACGGCGGTGCAAGGGCCCGCCGACATGGTGAACCGCATCACCGCGAGCGACCCCACCGCGCCCTATATCGGCATGACTAAGTCGCAAGTGATTTCGTGCGCCGGAAGCCCGCATTCGCGCTACCAAGGGGACGGCACCGAGACGTTGACCTACCACTATAGCGGCCCTGGACCCGTGCCAAAGCCCGCGAGCGACAAGAGCGACAAGGACGACAAGAAGCCGAAGGGTCCCTTCGGCGGCATAGGCGGCAGCAAAGACAAGGGCAGTTGGGACTGCACCGCGAGCTTCGTGTTCGAGGGCGACCAGGTGGTGCGGATCACCTTCGCCCACAAGAATGTCGACAGCCCTTATGCCTGGCAGAAGATCGCCGATCCCGACAAGGCCGAGAAGAAGCGCGAGGAGGGCGTGCCGACTTGCCAGTTCTCGCTGCCCAACTGCCCGCGCTGATATCTTCGACGTACTACCGCTTCGCTACTTGAGCGCGTCTTTGATGCGCTACCGCTTCGCTACTTGAGCGCTAGGAAGGGGCATGGCAGACGGCCTCGATATTGTTGCCGTCGGGGTCGAGCACGAAGGCGCCGTAATAATTGGCGTGGTAGTGCGGCCTGAGGCCGGGCGGGCCGTTGTCCTTGCCGCCGGCAGCGATCGCCGCAGAATAGAAGGCGTCGACCTCGGCGCGGCTATCCGCCGCGAGCGCGACGTGGACATGACCGCCGACGAGCGCGGGCGCCTCGCCGATCCAGAAGAAGGCTTTGCCGTCAGCGCCAAAGCCGACTGCAGCGCCGGCGCCGGTCTGTTCAGCCGAGACTTCCCTGATGATCGAGATGCCGAGTGGGGCGAGCGCCTTGAGATAGAACTCCGTCGCGCGGGCGATGTTGCTGACCGGCATGCCGATGTGGTCGATCACGGAGCGTCCTCCGATGCTACTCGGCGCGCTCAACCATTTTGCGCTTGAGCGAGGCGATGGCCGCGGCCGGGTTCAGCCCCTTGGGGCAGGCCTTGGTGCAGTTGAGGATTGTGTGGCAGCGATAGAGGCGGAACGGGTCCTCGAGCTCGTCGAGGCGCTCGCCGGTCCGCTCGTCGCGGCTGTCCTCGACCCAGCGATCGGCCTGGAGCAGGATGGCCGGCCCGAGATAGCGGTCGCCGTTCCACCAATAAGACGGGCAGGCGGTCGAGCAGCAGGCGCACAGGATGCACTCGTAAAGCCCGTCGAGGTTCTGCCGATCCTCGTGGCTCTGGCGCCACTCTTTCTGCGGCGTGGGGCTGTCGGTCTTGAGCCAAGGCTCGATCGAACGGTGCTGGGCATAGAAATTGGTCATGTCCGGCACGAGGTCCTTGATCACCGGCATGTGCGGCAAAGGATAGATGGCGATCACCGCGCCCTTCGCGTCGTCGGCGTGCATGGTGCAGGCGAGCGTGTTGGTGCCGGCGATGTTCATCGAGCAGGAGCCGCATACCCCCTCGCGGCATGATCTCCGGAAGGTGAGGGTCGGGTCGATAGTGTTCTTGATCCAGATGAGCGCATCGAGAACCATCGGCCCGCACTCGTTCATGTGGACCCAATAGGTATCGAGACGCGGGTTCTCGCCGGTCTCGGGGTCGAAGCGGTAGATGCGGTATTCGCGCCAGCGCCCAGGCTCGGCGTCCGCCGCCGGCGGGTTCCACTCCTTGCCCTTCTTGATCTTGGAGTTCTTGGGAAGCGTGAATTGGACCATGGCTGACCTTGAGGGGTTCCGTTCCGCTTAGGTAGCCGACAGACGCGGGCGCGGGCAAGCAAAAGGCTCAAACTTGCGGGTTTCCCCTGGCGCGGCGGATGAGGGCGCCTACGCCGCGCCTGAGATAGGAGGCGATGATTGCTGGGAGGATGATCAGGAGGCAGGCGCCGGCAAGCCAGCCTGCCAGATAGAAGAGATCGGCATCGGCGAGCTTATCCCAGAGCCCGATCACCACGAGAACGGCATAGAGAATAGCGAGGACGGCTCCCGCGATCAGAGCCGTCTTCAGCCGCGTGCAGAACAGCCCGGCGATCAACGAGACGATGGAGAAGGCAGCACTAATAGACCCCATGGCACGCTAGCGCCTGAGTTGCCAATAACGAGCGAAAGGCATGGGATCCGCGTCATTGCCCGCGGACCCCAGGGCCTCATCGCATCACGGTACTTTCGCCGAAAGCTCGCGGCCTATTTTGCCGGGCAGAACAGCGCGGCAATCGTACCGGGCTTGCCGGGGCAAGCGAAAATGTGATGCTTGAGCAGCTTCGCTTGCGCCGACCCAATGCCCGTGGTGGCCAAAAGACCGACGGTAAAGAGCGCAACCAGCGCCAGCCTGATTGTCGTTTTCATCAGTCCCTCCCGATTCGTCAGGGGCACGTGCCCCTCCTCAAAGTACCACACCCGCGCGCAGGCTTGTTCGCTTCGTCCACTGAAATTGCTTGGCGGTGTTGCCGGTCGAGCACAGCAGCTAGGAATCGAGCCGCTCACGCACTTTGCGGGCAAGATCCTGCTGCGTGTAGGGCTTGTTTAGGAGATGCACGTCAGGATCGAGCCGCCCCTGATGGACGATGGCATTGCGCGTATAGCCCGTGGTGTAGAGCACCCGGAGGCCGGGGCGCATATCCTTGGCCTGTTCGGCGAGCACGCGGCCGGTGATGGCACCCGGCAGGACCACGTCGGTGAACAACAGGTCAATACGCGCGCCGTCGGAGAGGAGGTGCAACGCCTGTTTGGCGTCGCTTGCCGCGAGCACCTGATAGCCGAGTTGTTCAAGGACTTCGATGGCATAGTCGCGCACGCCGTCATTGTCCTCCACCACCAGCACCGTTTCGTCCTTCTTGGCGTTTGGCGTCGGTTCTGGACGCGCCGGCTTGCCCGCGGGGACGGCAGCGACCTTCTCGTCTCCCGCCGCGCGCGGAAGATAGATCTTCACCGTGGTCCCGACGCCTTCCTCGCTGTAGATGCGGATATGACCGCCGGACTGCTTGACGAAACCATGCACCATAGGCAGCCCAAGACCCGATCCTTCGCCCATCGGTTTGGTGGTGAAGAACGGCTCGAAGACCCGATCGAGCACCGCCGGGCGGATGCCGGTTCCGGTATCGGTCACACACAGCACGACATATTGTCCTGCTTCGAAGTCGCCGAATCTCGCGACGTAAGCGTCATCGAGGTAGGTGTTGGCCGTTTCTATGGTGAGATGGCCGCCCATAGGCATGGCCGCTTTGGCATTAAGAGCGAGGTTAAGAAGCGCGTTCTCGAACTGATGGGGATCGACGAAGCTGGGCCAAAGCCCAGCGCCGAGCACTGTCTCGATATCGAAGTCCTCGCCGAGTGAACGACGAAGAATTTCGAGCATGTCGGTCACGAGACGATTGAGATCGACGCGCGCCGGCTCGAGCGCCTGACGCCGGGAAAAGGCGAGCAGGCGCTGGGTGAGCTGGGCGGCGCTGTTTGCGCCCTTGGTTGCCGAGTCGAGCGGCTTCGCCAGTTTCTTCGCGAATTCCGCCGCAGTCTCCGGTGCCTTCGCCAATTGCCGCCGCATCGTATCGAGATTGCCGATGATGATGGTAAGAAGGTTGTTGAAGTCGTGCGCGATGCCGCCGGTGAGCTGGCCGACAGCTTCCAACTTCTGGGCTTGGCGGAGCGTCGATTCAGCTTCCTGGCGAAGTCTCGATTCCTCCTCAAGCTCGGACGTGCGCTCGAGCAGACCTTGCAAGGCGCTCCGTGTCGAGACCGCCAACACCCCGGCGAGGATGATGGCGGTCAGGAGCGCAACGCCGATCAATCCAGCCAGAACGTAGCGCGACTCGACAGCCTGTGCCTGACGGCCACGGAGAAGGTTCTGCTCGGTATCGAGAATCAGCTCGACCTCGTCGCGGATTCTGCCCAGTTGATCGCGGTCTTCGCGAGAATTGATAAGGGCGAGAGCCGCGTCGCGGTCGCCCTTCTTCGCCAGTGAGACGCAATCACTGAGCCGGCTACCCATTTGCCGGATCTGGCGGTCCAGCTCCCGCACTCGATCCTGCTGAATCGTGTTATCGCCGGTAAACTTGGCGAGTGCTGCCAGCTGGGAGTGGGCCTCGACCAGAGATGGCTCGAACTGCTCGAGGTTGGTTTCATCCGAGCTCAGCAGGTAGCTGCGGACGGCGCTTTCGGCGTCGCGGGTCGCGATCAGGAAGGCTTGCGCGGATTGCCGCACCTCGAAGGTGTGAGTCACCCACATGTCCGCTTCGCGCGAGCGGAGAAGCCCAACGACCAGGGCAAGCGTGGCGACGGCCAATAACGCAAAGCCCACGAGGATGACGATCCGCGAGTTTCTGATCAGTCGTTTGGCGCGTACGATGCGGTGCAGGGACGTCTCCGGGCCGAACGGCGTAGCCTAGCGAGTTGTCTATCCTACTGTTAGATTTGGCGCCAGTTTAGTCATGTCGGGAGCTTCGCTTGCCGCGGATATTGGTGGTGGACGACGAGCCCTTGATCTCCATGCTGGTCGAAGACTGGCTTGTGGAGCTCGGCTGCGAGGTCGTCGGTCCCGCGCGCTCGGTTAACGAAGGGCTTGATCTCGCCGAGCAGCCGTTGGACGGGGCCATCCTCGACGTCAATCTCGCCGGCGAAAATTGCTACTCGGTCGCGAGCGCTTTGCAAGCGCGCGGTGTTCCTTTCGCTTTCGCCACAGGAGACGGCGGCATTGGTATGGACTGGGACTTCGAAGACCCGGTTCTTCTCGCCAAGCCGTTCAATTTCGACGGCGTCAGAGCCGTGCTCGACAAGCTGCTCGCTGCGCCTCCCGACAAGGACGGGACATAGCTCTCAGTACACGCGCTCTTTCGGTTGGATGTAAGCCACCTCGTTCGACAGCGTGAAATTGTGCACCGGCCGGAAGTCGAGCGTCA
>JBLMXO010000286.1:0-6514 GCA_050257815.1 Actinomycetota bacterium | reverse complement strand
CCGAGCCGCTTCAGAACGTGGTCGCAGAAGCGCCGCGTGGGACGGTAGACGCTGTCTGAGACGAGCACCTCGTCTCCCGCCGACACGAAAGCGAGCAACGCGGTAGCGATGGCCGAAAGGCCTGACGGCGTGAGTAGAGTGCGCGTGCCCCCTTCGAGTTCGGCGATCGCTTCCTCGAGCGCCTTCACGGTCGGCGTGCCGAGCCGGCCATAGGTGAAGTCCTGCGCGTTGGCCTCAAGGCTTGCGAGGGTCGGGAAGATGACCGTGGAGCCGCGATAAATCGGCGTATTGACGAAGCCGTGATGTTGCGAGGGCGAACGGCCCGCATGAGCAAGCCGCGTGTCAGCCTTCTGCTTCCCGGTTCGTTTGCTCATGGGCCTCAACGAGGCGAGGGGAGCCGCACTTCCCGCGGCTCTAGCTGGTCTCAACAGGCAGGCTTTGATCGGCACCCCATTCCGACCAGGAGCCGTCATAGACTGAAGTCCGCCGGTGCCCGATCTCTGAAAGAGCGAGCGCGAGCACGCTTGCGGTGATGCCGGAGCCGCAGCTCGTGACCACCGGCTTGTTGAGATCGACGCCCGCCTCCTCGAACAGCCGCTCGACTTCGCGCGCGGGTTTCAGCGTACCGTCTTTGGTGAGGAGGATCGCATAAGGGAGATTGTGCGAGCCGGGGATATGCCCTGAGCGAAGGCCAGGGCGAGGCTCAGGCACCTTGCCGGCGAAGCGCTCTGCTCCTCGGGCATCGACGATCTCAGCCGAACGGTCCTTGATCAGGGCCTTCATGTCGGAGAGGTCACGCACGAGATCGGCGTTCCGCCGCGCCGTGAAGTGCCGCGGCGTGCGGATTGCCGTCTCTCCGCTTTCGAGCGGGCGCCCTTCGCGCTTCCATTTCGGCAAGCCACCATTCAGCACGCTCACATCCTGAACGCCCATGACGCGGAAGGTCCACCAAGCGCGAGGAGCACTGAACAGCCCGGTCGAATCGTAGATCACGATGCGCGAGCCATCGCCGATCCCCATACTGCGCATGCGCGAGGAGAACTTCTCCGGAGGCGGCAGCATATGCGGCAGCGGGCTCTTGGTGTCGGCAATCTCATCGATGTCGAAGAACAGAGCGCCGGGAATATGCTGGGCGAGATATTCGGCCTGAGCGTCTCTTCCTTCGCTCGGCATGTGCCAGGAGGCATCGAGAATGACGAGGTCCGGCGCGTGAAGCTCACGAGCGAGCTCTTCGGTCTCAATCAGCGATGTCTGCATCTTCGACAAATCCAAGTCTCCTAAACGAACACTTTGGGGACCGCCGCGTGACCTTGGTCGAGCCATTGCGGAACGGGGAGCCCCTTTTCACGGAGGAATTTGGGGTTGAACAGCCTACTTTGGTAGCGGGTGCCGTAATCGCAGAGCACCGTGACAATGGTATGGCCCGGGCCAAGCGCCTTGGCGAGCCTGATCGCGCCAGCGACGTTGATCCCACTCGATCCGCCAAGGCATAGCCCTTCCTCGCTCAAGAGATCGAAGATGATGGGCAGAGCCTCTTTGTCGGGGATTTGGTAGGCCTCGTCGATCACCGCGCCTTCGAGATTCTTGGTGATACGGCCCTGACCGATACCCTCAGTGATTGAACTCCCTTCGGCCTTGAGCTCACCGTGCTTGTAAAAATTGTAGAGCGCGGCCCCCATGGGATCAGCGAGCCCTATGACGACGTCCGGATTGTGCTCTTTGAGGCCCATCGAGACGCCGGCGAGCGTGCCGCCGGTTCCGACGGCGCAGATGAAGCCATCAACCTTGCCGTCGAGTTCCTTCCAGATCTCTTGCGCCGTGGTCTCGATATGGCCCTGGCGATTAGCGACATTGTCGAACTGGTTCGCCCAAATGGCGCCGTTCGGCTCCGAGCGATTGAGCTCCTCGGCAAGGCGTCCGGAATATTTCACGTAGTTGTTGGGGTCCTTGTAGGGAACCGCAGGCACCTCGATCAGCTCGGCGCCGGCAAGCCTGAGCATCTCTTTCTTCTCGGCAGACTGCGTCTCGGGGATGACAATGACGGTTTTCAAGCCAAGCGCATTGCCCACCAGCGCGAGCCCAATACCGGTATTGCCGGCAGTACCCTCGACCACCGTGCCTCCCGGCTGGAGTCTGCCCGAGTTCAGCGCATCTTTGACGATGAAGAGCGCGGCTCGGTCTTTCACCGACTGGCCGGGGTTCATGAACTCTGCTTTGCCTAAGATCAGGCAGCCGGTCTCCTCTGACGCGCGCTTGAGTTTAATCAGCGGGGTATTGCCGATCGCCTCGATGATCCCGTTTCGGTAGGACACGTGGGAAGCTGACCTTAGTTCTCGATTCGAGAGGGCAACCTAATGAGCCCTCGCCAAGGCCGCAAGCCAAGCAAATCGCCAGTTCCGCGCGAAAATGGTGCATTTTTCCCAAGCGAAGGCCCAAAGACAGGCGGCCGTTCCCGCGCGCCGAGGCAAATCGGTTCGGCGATGCTGCAATTAATTCCTAAAACAGAATGGATTAGCGCGACGTGCGGCCATGCTCTGAACGGCAAGTCAAGGAAACGCTCTCCTCGGGAGATTGCCGCAATTTCAGGCACCCTCTAGGGCCCTTCCACCGAGGCGAACCTCGCCTTGATCAGCTCGCAGCGGTCTGACAGCGTCTTAAGTTCCGCGCCACGGAAAAACTTAGCGAGGGGTTCGGACTGGAGCGCAGCGACCCTGTCGCAACTCGCTGTGAGGTTCGCTTTGATGCCGGCAAGCTGGTCCGGCTGCATCCCGTTGAGCTGCTCCTCCGACGGAAGACCCACGCCGATCTCAGAGACCTCGGTGCGGATTGAATGGTAGGTCCAGTCGACCCACGCCCCCAACAGAATGATCAGAAGCGCCAAGACGATGCCGGCTCGCTTCATTGGGAAACCTCCTTCTTCTTTTTGACAGCGTGGCGCTAATGCAGCGAGACGGTCGCGATCGCGCGCGTAACTTTGGACTCTGGCCAGTTCGCGGGCTCGCCCGGCGGATCGAGCGGCGAAGCAATGTTGGTTCCTTGGCCCGGCTTCGACAACGTCACCCGTCCCGCTTGGTTCGAAACCGTGACTTCACCTTCGAGCAGCAGCACCCCATATTTCCCATCGATCGGTCCGCCCCAGAACTCCGTGCCACGCACCGCGATATCGGCAAAAGCAGTCGAGAAGACGATCGATCTCTGCTTAAGCTCCTTAATGCGCCCGGTGACGAAACGGAAGGCCCCCTTGGCCGTTTTCAAGGCCGTCTCTCCGGTCCCGTTGCCCGGATCATAGACAAAGCGGTCGATCACCACACTTGCGTTCTCGCCAAGCGTAAGCTCAGTGTCGTCGAGGAAGGTGACTACCATCCGGCCGTTGGCGCCAGTGCGAAGCTCGTCCTTCATATGCACGGCCATGCCGATGACCGCGGGTCTCGCCGCGGAAGCCACGGCAATACAGGCTTCGTTCTCGACCCTGTTAACGATGCCAACCTGCGACAGGTCCTCATCGGCAGCTAAACCAGTAAGCGGAGGGACAAGGACGGAAAGGATAACAAAAGCGCGAAACGGGGTTGAGGGAGGGAACATCTTGAGGGCTCTTGGGAGAAGGGTGGGGGACCATCCTCGGGGCCACCTGAATCGCGGGGGCGGATCATAGACGAGAGGCAGTTTAGGCAGTAGAGGGATGCGCCCGCTTGGGCTAGCAGCGGGGGAATCCGCTGTGATATAGACCCACGGGGTCGAAGGCCGGCGCGGTTCGGCAACGCGCGATCCTCTAGGCGCTCAAGCAGCGAAGCGGTAGCGCATCAAGAGACTGAGCGGGCGTGGTGAAACTGGTAGACACGCCAGATTTAGGTTCTGGTGGCTTCGGCCGTGGGGGTTCAAGTCCCTCCGCCCGCACCAACCGACCTCGCGGACCAACTTCGTTGGAATGGCTTGAAGCATACGGAAGCGCCAGGATCAGTTCCGAACAGATGGTGGATTGAAGCAGTATGAACGTCACGGAAGCGAATACGGATGGGTTGCGCCGCAAGCTGAAGGTGGTCATTGGCGCCGACGAACTCGAGCGTCGGCTGTCGGCACGCCTCGACGAGCTTAAGGACCGCGCCCGGCTGAAGGGTTTTCGTCCCGGCCATGTGCCGAAGGAACACTTGCGCAAGGTTTATGGCCGCTCGGTGATGGCCGAAGTTGTCCAGCAGGCGGTTGCCGAGACGAGCCGTGAGGCGATCTCGCAGCGCGAAGAGCGCGCGGCCTTCCAGCCGACCGTGGCGCTACCGGAGGACGAGACGGAGATCGACAAAATCTTCGCGGGCACGAGTGACCTCGCCTACACGCTCTCCTTCGAGGTCATGCCCACGATCGAGACGATGGATTTCGGCAAGCTCATGCTCGAAAAGCCCGTCGCGGCGGTGACCGATGAGGATATCAGCAAGGCTCTCGACCGGATTCGTGCCGCCAACCTCCGCTATAAGCCGAAGGAGGGCGCGGCCGAGAAGGGTGACCGGCTGATCATCGATTTCGTCGGCAGGATCGATGGCGAGGCCTTCCCTGGCGGATCGACCGAGGACGCGCCGATCCTGCTCGGCAGCGGTAATTTCATTCCGGGCTTCGAAGACGGCCTCATGGGCGCGAAGGCCGGTGAGGAGCGCGAGGTCGAGGCGACCTTCCCGGCTGATTACCAGGAGAAGACGCTTGCCGGAAAGACCGCGCGGTTCGAGGTCAAGGTGAAGGAGGTCTCTGCTCCCGAGACCCCGCTGCTCGATGAGGAATTTGCCAAGGGGCTCGGCGTCGAATCGATCGAGGCTCTGCGCGATACGGTCAAGAAGCGCCTTGAGCAAGATCGCGCCCAGGCCTCGAGGCTCAAGCTGAAGCGTGCGCTGCTTGATGCCTTGAATGAAGGCAACTCCTTCGAGCTGCCGCCGACCCTTGTAGACAATGAATTCAATGCCATCTGGCAGCAAGTGATGGCCGATCTCGAGCGCACCAAGCGGACCTTCGCCGACGAGGGCACGACCGAGGACAAGGCGAGAGAGGACTATCGCGACATCGCCGCGCGCCGCGTCAGACTCGGCCTCATTCTCTCGGAGGTCGGCCAGCGCAACCAGATCACGGTTGCCGACGAGGAGGTGAGCCGGGCTCTTCTAGAGCGTGTCAGACAGTTTCCTGGGCAGGAGCGCAAGGTCTACGACTATTACCGCAACAATCCCGAGCTTCTGGCAGAGTTCCGCGCGCCGATCTTCGAGGACAAGGTGGTCGACTACATCCTCGAACTCGCCAAGATCACCGAGAAGCCGGTGAGCGTCGAGGAGCTCTACGCCGACCCCGATGATGATCATGACCACCATGGCCACGATCACCATAACCACGATCACGGCCATGACCATGATCACGAACATGGCCATCATGACCATGACCCATGACCATGATCACGACCATGGGCATAAGCACAAAGGCAAAAAATAGCGGCTTTACCGGAGAGGGGCTTTCCGCCTCTTCCGCTTGCGCCATCGACCACATATGTAGGAGGCTAATCCCTTAGAGAATCGCGCTTTCCTCCTTGAGCCAGAACTCCGAGCGAAGGCGCCTCTCAAGTTCAGTGGAACCCATACGATGAAGACTCCGTCCGAAATCTACATGAACACGCTCGTCCCCATGGTGGTCGAGCAGACCAATCGGGGCGAGCGCGCCTATGACATCTATTCGCGCCTGCTCAAAGAGCGGATCATCTTCGTCACCGGACCGATCGAGGATCATGTCGCCTCTCTGATCACGGCGCAGCTCCTCTTTCTTGAGGCCGAGAACCCGAAGAAAGAGATCTCCATGTACATCAACTCGCCCGGGGGCGTGGTCACCTCCGGCATGGCGATCTACGACACCATGCAGTTTATCAGGCCGCCGGTGGCCACGCTCTGCATCGGCCAGGCGGCGTCTATGGGCTCGCTCCTGCTTGCCGCGGGCGAGAAGGGCATGCGCTACGCGCTTCCCAATGCCCGTATCATGCTGCATCAGCCTTCCGGCGGCTTCCAGGGTCAGGCCAGCGACATCGAGCGCCACGCCGAGGACATCATCAAGATGAAGCGCCGGCTGAACGACATCTATGTCCGCTGCACCGGACAGGACTACGAGACCATCGAGCGGACGCTCGACCGCGACTATTTCATGTCGGCGGAGGATGCGAGGGTATTCGGCCTCATCGACGAGGTGATCACCAAGCGCCATCCGCTGGAGGAAAAGGTAGAGAAGCTGACGCCGGTCGCTTAAGGCCAAGGCCGACGGCGCCATTCAAGGCACGTTAGAGCTAACCGGTTTTTTGCGGGCAAGTTGGCGGTTGCGTCGGGTAAGGCACGAAGCCTGCAAGGCTTTTCGCGAGGCTGGGGATTGTGGCCCCTTGGCGACGCAGGGATTTAATCAATCCTTGATCAGTGCTGCCTTAGCATGCTGAGATTGCACTTCGGGCGACCTGTCCCCAACGAAGCGGGGCTCACACTTTGCGAGGCGGCAAACAACAAGGCTGGCGCCG
>JBLMXO010000285.1:0-2693 GCA_050257815.1 Actinomycetota bacterium | reverse complement strand
ATCGCCTTGGCGAAGGCAAGAGTGCGTCCAGAGTCGAGAATGTCGTCGACGATCACTACGTCGCGGCCCTTCAATTCGCTCTCGACGTCCCGCAGAACTTTGACCTTCCCGCCGGAGGTCGTGCCGGTGCCGTAGCTTGCGAGAAAGATGAAATCGATCTCGGGCGCGAGGCCTTGGCGTTGCAGCGCCCTGATCAGGTCCGCGGCAAAGATGAAGCTTCCTTTGAGCACCGCGACGATGATGAGATCGGCGAGCTCAAGCGCAGCAATCTCGCCCGCGAGCTCCTGCACGCGTTTTGCGATCGCCTCTTCGCTGTAGAGCGGCGTGATCGAGGGCGCCGCGGGTTCCGCCATCGCTTAGTTGGCCTTGGCGAAGCGCACCTTGACGCTGCGGATATTGCTCGGCGGCGATGGAATCTGCCGCAAGAACGACGCATGCTCGCCGGGCGCAAGCTCATCTGCGCCGGGCTCGGTCGTCCACTCCGAGATCTCGTTGTCCTTGTCGTCGCGGAGCGCGATCACGACTTGCGGCACGGCGACAGGTGACGAGCTTGAATTCACCACATCGCCCTGGATCTCGAGAACGGACTGGCCTCCTTCGTTAGACCAGCCATAGCGCACGTCTGCGAAGGTGAGCCCGCTCGCGACCGAGCTCCCGCCAAACATGCCGTAGAGGCGTTGAGCGCCAGGCAGGACAGACAGCACGGTGCTCTTGGCGAAGACGAGCGTGCCGATGATAAGCGCGACGAAGAGAATAAGGGCAAGCCAGCCGATCGCAACCACGCGCGAAGGGCCCTCGACGGGCTCGGGAACCTCGCCAGCGGCAAGAGCAGCAAGCTCGGCCTCGCTCTCTGGCACGCCGGAAAATGCCGACTCCTCGGGAAGCGTGGGCTCCTCGGGAAGCACGGGCGCCTTGGCGGGCACGGGCGCCGGTGTCTTCTTGCGGAGCCGTGCGAAGATTCCGCCACCCGACGGCTTCTCATCGGGGAGAACGCCTTCGGCCGCCATCGCGGCCTCCGTATTCATGCGCTCGACCTGAGCGGCGAGGTCCTCATCGGCGCTGAAATCGGCGTCTGGCTGGACCGCAGCCGCAGCGGCGGCAGCCGCGGCAGCTCTCTCCGCGAGGCTTGGCTCGGGCTTGGAGGCTGCGGCCACGCCGCCAAATCCCCGCATCGCCGTGCCGACGGTGGCCGCTTTCGGTTTAGGCTTGGGCTTCACCGCAGCCGCAGGAGCAACCTTCGCAGCCGCTGCCTTGGCGGTAGGCGAAGGGAGCGGCTTAGGCGGCGCTGGCGCTTTGGATACCACCTTGAGCCCCGTCGCCGGGGGCTCTGGCTGCGCTACCGCCTTGGCCTGCCAGACATGGCCGCATTTCGAGCAGCGGACCTTGCGCCCCTCCGGCGGGAATACGGCCGCCGTCTCGTAGCGCGTCTCACAAGCCGGGCAGATAATGAGTGTTGCCATCGGAAAGCCAAAAGCGCCGCAACCGTGGATTCTGCGGCAGCCCCCATGTCGTTGCCCAATTCCATTGATACCGGACAGCGAGTTCAGCATAAAGAGCGAAGTCGCGGCCAATGTTAAGAGGCTTTAGGAAGACGGGTGATTCGCTTTGACAATGTCGGGCTGCGCTATGGCTCCGGCCCCGAGATATTGCGCGATGTCACCTTCCACGTGCTTCCCGGGTCCTTTCACTTCCTGACCGGACCGTCGGGGGCCGGAAAGACGACGCTTTTGCGCCTTCTTTTCATGTCGCTGCGGCCGACCAGGGGGCTTGTTTTCGTTCTTGGCGAGAACGTGTCCGAGCTGTCCCCGGCCGGCCGCGCCGAGCTAAGGCGGCGGATTGGCATTGTGTTCCAGGATTTCCGCCTTCTCGATCATTTGACCACCTGGGAGAACGTGGCCCTCCCCTTACGTGTCCTCGGCAGGCGCGAATTGGACTATGCCGACGACGTGACCGACCTCTTGCGCTGGGTCGGCCTCGGCGACCGTATCAACGCCTATCCGGAGACCCTGTCAGGCGGTGAGAAGCAGCGCGCCGCGATCGCCCGCGCGGTCATCGGCCGGCCCGAGCTGTTGCTCGCCGACGAACCCACGGGCAACGTCGATCCGGTCATCGGCAACCGCCTCTTGCGCCTCTTCGTCGAGCTCAACCGGCTCGGCACCTCGGTCATCATCGCGACGCACGATCATGCCCTGATGGACCAGCTCGACGCCCCTCGTCTCGTCCTGTTCAACGGCCATTTGCAGATGCGCTAGGCAGCCACCCGTGACCCTGCTCTCCGACATCCGCGACTATCCCTGGCCGAGCCTCATCGCCGGGCTCCTGCCTGCGCGCGTCGTCAGCCGGCTGCCGGCGCGCTTCCAGACGCGCAGCGCGCAGATCGTCCCCTCCGCCTCGATCGCCGGCAATGCGCTGACAGTCGTCATCGCCATCATGACCTTCCTCGCCTGCCTCACCGCTGGCGCGGTCTATATGGTCAACCGCTCGGCGCAGGCCTGGGTGAACGACATCACGAGCGAGATCACCGTCGAGCTCGATCCCGTCAATACCGCCGACATCGAGAAGAAGATGACGCTCGTCTCGCTGTTCCTCGCCAAGCAGAAGGGCATCACCGAGGTGAAGCCGCTGACCGCCGAGGACAGCGCCAAGCTGCTTGAGCCCTGGCTCGGCGAGTCGACGGCGCTATCGGCGCTCCC
>JBLMXO010000284.1:0-2771 GCA_050257815.1 Actinomycetota bacterium | reverse complement strand
GGGCAATCTCGTCTTTCTTTGAGGCCAGCATCGAAGTCACCTGCTCAACATTGGTGAGCGTGGTGTGAATCGATTCCTGATTTTCGGCGACGACATCATTCAGCCGGGTGAGCAGTGCGTTAGCGTTGTTCATCACCGCTGGAGCCGCGTCGAACAGCCCCTGGCCGCCGCCAGGATCAGCCTTGATGGTTGGAATAGGATCAGCGTCTGTGGCGACAAGGAACGGCGAGTCGGGGGTCCCCGGAGTGATCTGGATGCCACTGCCGCCGGTCAACCCCATCGATTGCATGCTGGCACGGGAATTCTGCCTCACCGGCGTGTTATCGGAGACGCTGATCAGCACATGGACTTTGCGCGCATCGTCTGGATCGAGCGAGAAGGACTGCACTTCGCCGACTTTCAGCCCCTGAAAGCCGACGCTCGATCCGGTGGTCAGTCCTGCCACCGAGTTCTCGAACACAACGTAGTACCGTTTGCCGCCGCCGGCGAAATTGCTCATCCAGAAGACGAAGATGAAGGCGAACGCGAGAACGCCCAGAACAAACCCCCCGATCATCAGATAGTTGGCTTTGGTTTCCATCCGACCGGTTCCTCAAATCGACATTAGCAACGACAGTTAGGCGGAAATCGGTATCTTGGCCCTCTGGTCCGGCGAGGCTGCGCGCGCCCGCTCCCCGCAGAAATATTCTTTGATCCACGGGTGGTTGGGGTGGCGCTGCAATTCCGTGGGCGAGCCGGTGCGCACGATTTTCTTCTCGGCAAGCACCGCCACCCTGTCGCACACGGTGAAGATCGTATCAAGGTCGTGAGTCACCATGTAGACGGTAAGTCCCAGCGTCTGTTGCAGTTTGCGCAGCAAGTGGTCGAAATCCGAGGCGCCGATCGGGTCGAGACCGGCCGTGGGCTCGTCGAGGAACACGATCTCGGGGTCGAGCGCCAGGGCCCGCGCCAACCCGGCACGCTTGCGCATGCCGCCCGACAGCTCGGAGGGGAATTTGTGCGCGGCGTTCGGCGGAAGCCCGACCATCGACAGCTTGAGGAAGGCGAGGTCGTCCATCATCGCCTGCGGCAAGTCGAGATGCTCGCGCATCGGCACCTGGATGTTCTGCAGTACGGTCAGCGAGGAGAACAGTGCGCCGTCCTGGAACAGGATTCCCCAGCGCTTCTCGATCTCGAGCCGATCCGGCGTCGAGAGCATCTTGGTGTTCTGCCCAAACAGGCTGACGTCGCCCTTGTCGGGCTTCACCAGTCCCGTGATCACGCGCATCAGGACCGACTTGCCCTGGCCCGAGCCGCCAACGATGGCGAGGATCTCGCCGCGATAGACATCGAGACTGAGCCCGTCCCAAATCTGCTGGGTGCCGAAGCTCTTGGCGAGCCCGCGCACCCGGATCAGCACCTCGCGTCCGTTCTCGACGATCACACCCCGATCCCCGATAGGAACATGGCAAAGACGGCATCCAAAATTATCACCAGGAAGATCGCCTTGACCACGGCGCTCGTCACGTGCTTGCCGAGCGATTCCGCGCTGCCCTCGACCTTCAGGCCCTCGAGGCAGCCGACCAGCCCGATGATGATTGCCGCGAACGGCGCCTTGATCATGCCGGCCATGAAATGCTGGTAGTCGACCGCTTCATGCAGCTTGTCGAGATAGTTCGAGGTATCGAGTCCAAGCACGGCGAAGGCCATCAGCCCGCCGCCGGCAAGCCCCATGATGTCGCCAAGGAAGGTGAGAAGCGGCAATGCCACCACCAGCGCGAGCACGCGCGGCAAAACGAGCGTATCCATGGGATCGATGCCGAGCGTGCGCATGGCGTCGATCTCCTCGCGCATCTTCATCGAGCCGATTTCGGCGGTGAAGGCGGAGCCCGAGCGGCCGGCCACCATGATGGCGGTGAGCAGGATGCCGACCTCGCGCAGCGCGAGGATGGCGACCATGTTGACGGCGAAGGGCTCCGCCCCGAATGGCTTGAGCTGAACCACGCCCTGCTGCATCACCACGGCACCGATCAGGAAGCAGATCAGCGCGATGATCGGCACCGCTCTGAAGCCCGCATGGTCGAGATGGTGGACGAAGGACGTGCGTCGGAAGCGCCACGGCTGGCGGATCATGCGGCCGAGCGCCATCGTGACCTCGCCGAGAAAGGCAGTGAGCTGGACGACGTCGCGCCAGCCGCCCGTTGCCGCCTGGGTCATGTCCTCGAGGAATTGCGTGAACGGGTTCGGTTTTTCGAGCTTAGGCCGCTCGGCATTGCCGCGCCGCTGCACCTCCTCGATGAGCACACGGAAGGACTCGGTCGCTCCCGCGTAATGAGTGCGGAGCCCGCTTGCTTGCCAGGCGTTGGCGGTACGCTGCAAGAGCCACGCCCCCGCGGTATCGATCTCGGCGATGCCCGCAATGTCCATCTCGCCGGTAAAGTCGGGCGTGGGCGGGATCGGAACGCGCAGGCGCTTCAAGGCCGTGTCGAGGCGCACGGCCTCGGCCACGGTCCAGGCGCCGGTCGCTATCAAGCGGAAAGTCGTACCCCTGAGCTCCACTCTGAAGCCGGGCGCGCGGGCCTGGGTCGGAAGAACAAGCTGATGGTCGCGCTTGAGCATTGAAGGGCTTAAGTTTCTGATGAAGGTGAACGGCGACGTCACTAAGAACGCACTGTTTTTGAACAAAAATCCAGGAGAAAGAAAGGCGTTATGGGGGACCACCCGAAGCTTGCGGTAAAGACCGAGCGCTTTCCTATTCGAGGCGGATTCACCATATCGCGAGGCTCTAAGCA
>JBLMXO010000283.1:0-3265 GCA_050257815.1 Actinomycetota bacterium | reverse complement strand
GTTTGATATCGGCCCATGCTTTGGACAGCGAGGCCGGGAACAGGATCGGCAAGATCACGTCGAGCGGAAAGAGGAAGCCGAGCGGTGCATAGATCGAGAGACCGAGTCCGACCAGAGTCGCGTGAAAGCGGTTCAGATGCGCCTTTGGCGCGCCCGCCTTGCCGTAGAGTGCGACGAGGTCGTGCTGGCCGGCGATGAGCCAATAGACGACGGGCGCGCTCACCACCGCAACGGCGCCAAGGCTGACCAGAATACGCGGGTTCAGGATACGCGCCCTAAGCGAGGGCTGAAGCATCGCGCCGATGAGAAGGAGAAGCAGAAAGCCGGCGAAGCCCCATTTGCTGATCAAACCGAGCCCGCCGATCACCCCGAACAGAAGATAGTTCCCTGCACTCCCCCGCTCGGCGATGCGCATCGTTGCCCAGAGGCTCGCCGCGATGAGGCAAGTGAGCACCATCGAATGCGTCACGCCTTCGTGCAGATTCCACGCGAATTGATAGAGCAGTAAGGGCGAGAGGCCGGCGAGGATGGCATAGCCGCGCTCGCGGAAGATCCGCGTTGCCGCGAGATAAAGGAAGGCGACCGTGCCGGTGAGCAATCCATATTTGACCAGGAGAAAGCTCGGCAGTGTCGGACCCGTGACTTGTTGCACGGACCACTGCAACCACTCATAAAGCGGCGGCTGCCGCGGCACATAGCCGAGCGCGAGCGTCTGCGTGAGAACGTTCGACGTGACATCGTCCTGCGGCAGGTTGTCGGAGAGCGAAAGCCTGAGTAGCGAGTAGGCGAGCCCGTAAGTAAGCCCGACGGCTATGACGATGAGAAGACCGAGCCACCACGAGGGCGGCGTCTCCACCTTGGCCTTTCCGGCTCCGGCAGAGCCCGCGAACGATGCTTGAGCCGCCATTCCAAGTCCCTCTAAGGCAACAGCACAGTGGAGCCGGTGGTGCGCCGCGCCTCGAGGTCGGCCTGGGCCCGAGCCGCCTCGGACAGAGGATAGGTCTGGTTGACGGCGATCTTGACTTGGCCCTTCCCGACGACGTCGAACAGGTCGTTCGCTGTCTCGACCAGATCCTTGCGTGAGGCGGTGTAGGTGAAGAGCGAAGGCCGCGTTGCAAAGAGCGATCCTTTCTGCGACAGGAGTGTGATGTTGAAGGGGGGAACGGGCCCTGAGGACTGGCCGAAGCTGACCCAAAGCCCGAGCGGCTTCAAGCAATCGAGCGAGGCAGGAAAGGTGTCCTTGCCGATCGAGTCATAGACCACGTCGACCCCCTTCCCCTTGCTGTATTCCTTGACCTTGGCGACGAGGTCCTCCTCGCGGGTGTTGATGACGTAGCTGCAGCCATGCGCGCGTGCGATCAGAGCTTTGCCCGATGAGCCCACCGTGCCGATGACCGTCGCCCCAAGCGACGCCGCCCATTGGCAGGCGATGAGCCCGACGCCGCCGGCAGCCGCATGGAACAGGAGCGTCGTCTCTGGCCCGACCTTGTAGGTCCGGCGCAAGAGATATTGCGCGGTCATGCCCTTCAGCATGATGGCGGCCGCGGTCTCGTCGCTGATACCATCGCCGATCTTGACGACCCGGTCGGCAGGGAGCAGGCGTTTCTCGGCATAAGCGCCGGTCGAGCCGGCATAGGCGACGCGGCGCCCGACCTTGAGATCGCGCACGCCCTCGCCGATCGCGGTGACGACGCCGGCACCCTCGCTTCCCGGAACGAAGGGCAAGGACGGCTGTGGATAAAGACCGGTGCGCTGATAGATGTCGATGAAATTGAGCCCAATCGCGGTCTGCCTGATCTTCACCTCGCCGGGACCGGGCGCACCGACCGCGACCTCATCCCATTTAAGGACGTCGGGGCCGCCATACTCATGCACTCGGATCGCGTGACTCATGCAATCCCGAGCTTCTTCTTGAGCAATTCATTGACCGCTTGTGGGCTCGCTTTGCCGCCCGTCGCCTTCATCACCTGTCCGACGAACCAACCGGCAAGAGCAGGCTTCGCCTTCGCCTGCTCGGCCTTGTCGGGATTGGCGGCGATGACCTGATCGACCGCGGCCTCGATGGCGCTCATGTCAGTGACCTGCACGAGCCCGCGCGTCTCGACGATCTCTCTGGGGTCGCCGCCCTCGGTCCACACGATGTCGAACACGTCCTTGGCGATCTTGCCCGAGATGGTGCCTTCCTTGATCAGATCGAGGATCGCGCCGAGCTGATTCGCCGTGACCGGGCTGTCGACGATGTTCCCGCCTTCCTTGTTGAGGCGGCCGAACAATTCGTTGATCACCCAGTTCGCCGCTTGCTTGGCATCGCGCCCCTTGGCCACCGCCTCGAAATAGGCGGCAGATTCGCGCTCGGCGATCAGCACGTCAGCGTCGTAAGGCGTGAGCCCGTAATCGGCGATGAAGCGAGCGCGCTTTGCATCGGGCAGCTCCGGCAACGCGGTGGCGAGGCGATCTACATAATCTTGCGTCAGCTCGAGCGGCAGGAGGTCCGGGTCAGGGAAGTAGCGATAGTCGTGCGCCTCTTCCTTGGAGCGCATCGAGCGCGTCTCGCCGGTTTTGGCATCGAACAGGCGCGTCTCCTGGTGGATCACGCCGCCCTCCTCGATGATTTCGATCTGGCGGCGTGCTTCGTAGTCGATGGCCTGGCCGATGAAGCGGATCGAATTGACGTTCTTGATCTCGCAACGCGTGCCGAGAGGCTCTCCCGGGCGCCGCACCGAAACGTTCACGTCGGCGCGGAGCGAGCCCTGCTCCATGTTGCCGTCGCAGGTACCGAGATAGCGAAGGATCGAGCGGAGCTTGGTGACATAGGCGCGCGCCTGCTCCGAGGAGCGAAGATCGGGCTTGGACACGATCTCCATCAGCGCCACCCCCGAGCGGTTGAGGTCGACATAGGAGAATTGGGGGTGCTGATCATGCAGGCTCTTCCCCGCGTCCTGCTCGAGATGGAGCCGCTCGATACCGACCACGACCCGCTCGCCGCTCATGAGATCGACAACGACCTCGCCCTCGGCGACCACAGGGTTCTTGTACTGGCTGATCTGGTAGCCCTGCGGCAGATCTGGATAGAAGTAGTTCTTCCGGTCGAACACCGAATTGAGGTTGATCTTCGCCTTCAGTCCGAGCCCGGTGCGGATCGCCTGCGCGATGCATCCCTCGTTGATCACCGGCAGCATGCCGGGCATGGCAGCGTCGACGAGGCTGACATGAGAGTTGGGTTCGCCGCCGAACTCGGTCGAGGCGCCTGAGAACAGCTTGGCGT
>JBLMXO010000282.1:0-3549 GCA_050257815.1 Actinomycetota bacterium | reverse complement strand
GCCCAGTCCGGGCGCCTGAACAGGAAGCTGAGCTTCGTGTCCTTCACGGCTTCGTAGAGAATGAGCGGAGTGATCGCGGCAACCGTGGTGACGATGAGCGCGACGATGCCGAGGTCGAGGTCCGGCGCGAATTTCAGCAGAGCAATGCGCGTCACGGCCATCGGCAGGAAGAAGGCAAGATAGATCACGATCGAATTCTGCCCGGCATAGCGCAACGGCTTGGCGGCGCCAGTGGTCGAAAGCAGCACCGAAAGAGCGACCACGGCCAGCGCCCCGATGAAGCCGAGCGCGAGCGAAACGACGGGAAGGTCGGAGTAGCCCGCGAACACAATAAGAGCTTCGAACACCGCCCACACCATGAGCAAGACGATTGCCGCGCGCCTTCTCTCGGCGACGCGGGCGGCAAAGGCGAAGACATAAGGTGCGAGCACGTAGCCAGAATAGAAATAGACGAAGCGGGCGGAGAACTCGTCGATCACCGTCGAGCCGGTATGGATGTCGGCGATCTGCAGCAGTGCGGCGGCGCTCCACATGAGGAGCGGCGGCGCGTTGCGCAGCGCCTTGGTCACCACGAAGAAGATGGGGAGGAGATAGATGAACCAGAGCGTGCCGAACGGCTCGACATAGGAGAGGGCGTAGGCCTGGGCGACCCCGGCCCAGCCCATGTCGGCGGCGAAGGAGAAGGCCTTGAAGGCGAATTGAATGGTGACCCAAAGCGCGTAGAAGTAGGCGAAATGGAGCACTTTGCGGTCGAGATAGTCGCGCCAGTCCCGGTCGATGACGCGCGAGAGGAACAGTCCCGAAATGAGAAAGAAATCGGGCATGCGGAAGGGCCTGGCGAAGGCGACCACCGGTCCCATGAAGCTCGTTGCTCCCGCCGCCTGCTCGACGCCCAGCACCGAGTGCATCATCACCACCATGACGATGCAAAAGCCTTTGCCGTAATCGACGAAAGCCACCCGATCTTGGTTAAGCTGCACGACGAGCCTCTTTTCCGTCCCGCCGCGGGACGCTTCAGGCAAGCGTTGCAATTCGGAAGCCAGAGGTCCGCAGCAGGAAGTCGGAGGCCATTGATTTCTGGCTTCTTGCTTCTGATTTCTGATTTCTGGCTCCGGCCGAAGCGTTGCTTAATCGCGAGGCTTTAGTTTAGGGTCCGGAAGCGCAAGCACCCGTAGCTCAGTTGGATAGAGCGTTGCCCTCCGAAGGCAGAGGTCACAGGTTCGAATCCTGTCGGGTGCGCCAATCTCTCCCTGTTAGAGTCCTTGCTGGCGGCCTATTGATGAAGGCACGCCAAATGTCGATTTGCCGTCGCCTCCTGCCGCTCATTCTGCTCGTCGCTGCGACCTCGCTCGCGAACGCGGCCGACAACGCTTCGGCAGTTCAATCCGTGCCTAAATCTTCCGAGGGACACTTCGCTGGCCTTGTCGATATCGGCGGCGGCCGCAAGGTGTATCTCTCGTGTCGCGGGAAGGGATCGCCTACGGTGATCCTCGTCGGGGGCCTGAGAGCGTCCGCCGATGATTGGATGGAGATCTTGCAGGGTAAGCCAAACGTCTTCTCCGCGGTTGCAGCCTTCACCAGGGTCTGCGCCTACGACCGCCCCGGCACCCCGGTCGGCGATCAGCCGAGTCGCAGCGACCCTGTATCCCAGCCAACAACGGCAGCCGACGCGGTCTCCGATCTGCATGCGCTGATCGTCGCCGCCGGCATTGAGACGCCCGCCGTGCTCGTCGGACATTCTTATGGCGGCCTCATCGCCCGGCTCTATGCAAGCACCTATCCCGACGAGGTGTCCGGAATGGTCCTCGTAGACGCGCTGAGCGAGGGGCTGCGTCAGGCCGAGACGCAACAGGAGTGGGCGACACAGCGGGAACTGATAAACGGCGATACAAAGGACAGTGTGAGGCTCTATCCGGCGCTTGAGCAATTGGAAGTGGATCGCAGCTTCGATCAGCTTCTTGCCGCCGCGCCGATCAAACCGATGCCGCTCATCGTATTGTCCGCGGACCGGCCCTGGGGACCACAGGTCCCTGCCTTGATCGCCAAGGGCGAGCTACCCGCCGACGTTCCCAAGGATTTCGGCTACGTCACCGACAGGGCGCAGAAGGAGGCACAGGCGAAACTCGCGGCTTTAGTGCCGGGAGCGAAACACGTCACCGAAACCCACAGCGGCCATGAAATCCATAAGGATCAGCCCCAGCTCGTGACCGACTCGATTCGCGAGGTCGTCAAGGCCGTGCGCAGCCGGAGCTCTCAGTTGGTGCCGTGATTTGGGCCGGCGCAGCACCGATAGCGGCTCTTGAAAGTCGACTCCCGTGGGGCGCGCTTTGTTGTCGCGATCACTATATTGGTCACTGGGCGAGGCGGTTTGGCGTCGCCCGGAAGACATGGAGAGTAGCCATGAGAGTGTTGGTTGCGGCGGTAGCTTTGTTCCTTGTGGCTCTTGTCGGTCCAAGGACCGGAGCAGTCTTAGCCGGAGAGTCGGTGCAACAGTCGGGAGCTCATCCCCAAAGTGGTGCGAGCGATACGGACAAGTTCAGAGGAAACGCTGAGTGCCCAATCAAGAAGACGATCGATGGCAAGCTCTATTGCTTCCAGAACGACCCGGCGCTCACCAAGCGACAAGGCGGCGACTAGTCTTCAGCCGAAATCGGCCAAATCGCGAGCTGGTGCTGTCGACCATCACCGAATGGAGAAACGATGAGACTGCTTCTTGCCGGGGTTGCCCTGATGGTAGTGTTTTCGGGGGCGGCGCGAGCTGACGACTTCCCCTGCGTCAGCACGACCTTCAATCTGCTGTCGCCGAACGACAAGGTGTGCATCAGCGATTTCGACGATCCCGAGGTGCCCGGCGTCACCTGTTTCATTTCCCAGGCGCGCACTGGCGGCTGGGGTCAGCCGTTCGGGCTGAACGAGGATCCGTCGAATTTCTCGGTGTCCTGCCGCCAACTCGGGCCGATCACGACCGACATCTCCAAGCTGCCGTCCAAGGAGGAGGCCTTCACCGAGAAGACCAGCATCTTCTTCAAGCGCACCCGCATCTACCGTATCCCCGACGTGAAGCGGAATGCGATCATCTATCTCGCCGTTAGCTCGAAGATCATCAACGGCTCGCCGGCAAACGCGATCAGCGTGGTGCCGATCATGACCTGGCCGAAATAGCAGCGCGCTTGCCGCGCGGCCGGCCGCAGTTCCATGCCGATGGCCTGACCCGCATCATGCGAAGAGACGCCGCATTGGCCTGTAATGTTGACGACCGGGACTCGTGTTAGGAGTTCAGTCATGTGGGGCTATGGCCACGGTTGGGGGCTTGGAGGTGGAGGCATGGGCTTCGGCTTCGTCTTTTGGCTCGCGATCCTTACGGCCATCATCGCGCTCGTGGTGTGGTTTTCCCGTTCCGGGCCGTTGGACCGCAGCCAGAGACGTTCGAGCGGTCTCGAGGTGTTAGAGCAGCGCTATGCGCGCGGGGAAATCAGCCGCGAGGAATACCTCGAGAAGAAACGCGACATCACCGGTTGAGCCACGAGCGCTCACTCGCTATCACCGGGC
>JBLMXO010000281.1:0-3338 GCA_050257815.1 Actinomycetota bacterium | reverse complement strand
GTCCTGCCACTCGCCGCTCTCGGCGTCGTTGCGCACCGGCGCATTCAGCGACGAATCGCCAGCGAGGCGCCGGTTCATGGAGACGACGTCCTCCTCGGTCACGCCGAGCCTGGTCGCAATCTGCTTCACCTGATCGGGCCTGAGGTCGCCCTCTTCGAGCGCCTTGAGCTGGCCCTTGATCTTGCGCAGGTTGAAGAAGAGCTTCTTCTGCGCCGCCGTAGTGCCCATCTTCACCAGGCTCCACGAGCGCAGGATGTATTCCTGGATCGCGGCCCTGATCCACCACATGGCATAGGTCGCGAGCCTGAACCCCTTGTCGGGATCGAAGCGCTTCACCGCCTGCATCAGGCCGACATTGCCCTCGGAGATGACCTCGCCTACTGGCAGGCCATAGCCGCGATAGCCCATGGCGATACGCGCCACGAGGCGAAGATGCGAGGTGACCAGCCGGTGCGCCGCGTCGCGGTCGCCATGCTCACGCCAGCTCTTGGCGAGCATGTACTCCTCCTGCGGCTCCAGCATCGGGAATTGTCTGATTTCTTCGAGATAGCGCGTCAGTCCGCCATGCGCGCCGACACTCGGCAATGTTCTTGTGGCCATGAGAGCCCGTCTCCCGCGGCCTCTGATGGCCGCAATCTTCTCAACACAACCGCCCCCCGGCGAGTCCTTCTATAGAATCTTTGTCGTCGCGATGAAAGGGGAGCGCGCGTCACAGATGGTTGAACTCATCTACAATCTCGGCGAGATCAGGGGGAAGCGCACTATTAAATTCTAGTAAGGTGCCGGTTACCGGATGGGTGAAGGCGAGATGCGCCGCGTGCAGCGCTTGGCGTCCTAAAGTAGCAATTTTCTCGCGAAGAGGCTCCGGAAGCTTACGCAGCTTGGATTTGAAGCCTTGGCCATAGAGCGGATCGCCGATCAGGGGATGGCCAATGTGGGCCAAGTGTACGCGCACTTGATGGGTGCGGCCCGTCTCGAGCGTGCATTCGATGAGCGAAGCGATCGGCTCTTCGCCGACTTCCCCGCGTCCGAAAGTCGCGAGCACGCGCCAATGGGTCACGGCCTCGCGCCCCCTTTCGGCCAGCACTGCCATCTTGGTGCGGCTCGTCGGATGGCGGCCGATGGGAGCATCGATGATCCCTAGCGGTCGTGACGGCGCGCCCCAAACGAGCGCGAGGTAGCCGCGCTCGAGGTCACCGGTCCTGCCATGATCGGCGAATTGCTCGGCAAGCGCGCGATGAGCCTGATCGGTCTTGGCGACGACCATGAGTCCGCTCGTGTCCTTGTCGAGGCGATGCACGATGCCGGGCCGAGCCACGCCGCCGATGCCGGAAAGACTCTCGCCGCAATGGGCGATGAGGGCATTGACGAGAGTGCCTTGCGGATTGCCGGCGCCCGGATGCACGACGAGACCTGCCCGCTTGTCGATGACGATCAGCGCATCGTCTTCGTAAACGATGTTGAGCGGAATCTCTTCGGCTTTGAGCGTCGTTGGCGCCGCAGGAGGAAGCTCGAGGGTGAAGCGGTCGCCCGGTTTGACCCTATAGGTCACGTCCTCTATTTTCGCGCTGCCGAGGCGCGCGTGGCCCTCTTTAATCAAACTTTGCACGCGGGTGCGGCTCAAGCTCGGCAGCCGCTCTGTGAGGAAGCGGTCGAGCCTCTGGCCGGCATGGCTCTGATCGACCTCAGCCGTGAGGAGCTCTCGAGCTTTGGTTTTGCGTTCGGTCGACATGAGGTTCAAGACGATGGCTGCGGCGGGCGAGCCTGACAATACGCCATTGCCGGGGACGGTGTTCACCCCGCGCCAGGTACGGGTGTTGAAAGTCGCCGTTATTGTGATGGGGATTCTGCTCGTCGGCGGCTTCGCCTTCGTACTGGCCGCCATTGTCTATCAGGCCTCGCACGGAGGGCAAACCATGCAGCCGGTGGGAGGCGAGGCGGTGGGCGGCGAAGGGACTGCTGCGCTCTCGGAGCTGCCAATCCCTAAAAATGCGACGGTCGGCTCGCTTGCCCTTGATGGCAACCGTCTCGCCCTCCATCTAACCTCGCCTGCGGGCGGCGAGGTCATTGTCATGGACGTAGCGACCGGCAAAGTCCTCGCCCGCATTACGCTCAAAGCGCAATAAGCCTTGATCGCCTTCGCGGCGCCAAGCTATAGCTTTGTCTTCGTCTCGGCCCGCCCCGTTCGTCTAGTGGCCTAGGACGCTGGCCTCTCACGCCGGAAACAGGGGTTCGAAACCCCTACGGGGCGCCAAGTAAATCAATAGCTTAGAGAAGGCACTCTCCAAGGTGCCCAACGGCTGCCCAATATGCCGAGGCTTGCCCAATATACGGATTTGAAGGCCAAGCGGGGAGCTGGACGAGGCGTATCAGCCAGTCCCAGGGCTGTTGACGCTGACTAGCCAGTTAGTTTGGTGGCCTCCTTCTGCCGAGATGCCAGCATCAATGCGCATTCCGTCGAGAAGGACAGGGAATCTCTGCAGATTCCGGCCAACGAATAGGCCTCGTGCCTCGTTTTCTAATCCATAAATCAGCTACTTGCCGCGTAATTCCCTGCGCGGCCAAACCGCAGCGAATTTCCCGGGCCGCATTCGGGAAATGCCGCTCCTTGTCCGTTAATAAGCTATTGTGGGTTTCGTTATTCTCGTGGTCCTCGTGTAAGATGTGCCATGAGCCGCTTCAGTACCGCTGAATTGAAGCAGTTCCGAGATACGAGCCATTGCTCGGCTTGTGTCCACTACAGTGGCTGCGCGCTCTGGCTTTCACTACTGCTCATGAATGAGGAGCTGAGCGCCCCCGGGCTGGAGCTTATGGTGCCAGACATATCCAAGCCCTGCGTTATGTTTTTCCCGTGGACGTCGGCCTCCATCCGGAAAGCGGCTTCTGAATCACTTAACGGATCGAACCCGAGCGAAGAAAAGCGCGCGCACCGATAGCGTTCAAAGATCCACGACTATTCGTCCTCGCGTTTTTCCGGCAAGGATTTTGGTCGCCAGAACAGGCAGGTCCTTGAGCGTTGCCCGTGACGTCATGTTGCTGAGCTTCGCGAGATCGAGGTCCTTGGCCAGACGACTCCACGCCTCTTCGCGCTTTTTTCGCGGGGTTACAACCGAGTTCACTCCGGCAAGCGTCACGTCGCGGAGGATGAAGGGCATTACGGTAGCGGGTAAGTCGGCGCCCTGCGCTAAGCCGCAGGCGGCCACCGCGCCGTCATATTTGATTTGCGACAGCACGTTGGCCAGCGTGCGGCTGCCAAGCGAGTCGATCGCGCCGGCCCAGCGCTCCTTGCCCAACGGGCTTCCAGCCCCGGAGAGATCGCGAGCATCGATGATTTCATC
>JBLMXO010000280.1:0-3567 GCA_050257815.1 Actinomycetota bacterium | reverse complement strand
TGGCGGAGAGCGCGGAGGACAATGCGCTCTATTGGATCGAGCCGGAGCGGCGCGGCATTCTCCCTCTCGACCATGTGCATGTGCCAAGGAGCCTTGCCCGCACCATCCGTCGTGGTGGCTTTCAGGTGAAGATCGACAACGATTTCGAGGGGGTGATCGAGGGCTGCGCCGCGCCGCGCGCGGGACGCCGGTCAACCTGGATCAACGGGCGCATCAGAAGTCTTTATCGTGACCTCTTCGCCCTCGGCCATTGCCACACGGTCGAGGTTTGGAAGGATGGAAAGCTCGCGGGCGGGCTCTACGGCGTCCATCTTGGCCGCGCGTTCTTCGGGGAGAGCATGTTCTCGCGGATGCGCGACGCGAGCAAGATTGCCCTCGTGTATCTCATGGCGCGGCTCAAATATGGCGGGTTCACTCTGCTCGACACCCAGTTCGTTACCGGACATCTCGCGAAGTTCGGGGCAATCGAGGTAAGCCGGCAGGAGTTTCAGCGCTGTTTGGAGGCGGCGTTGGCCGGGGGCTTCGTTGCCCAGGGCAATACTTCTTCTTCGGGCGCTGCGGCATCTGCGGCCGGGGGGGCCTCTGGCGGAGGCGTCGCGTCGGCGGCGGCCGGCGGCGCCGCCGCGGCATCGGCGGCCGGGGCATTGTCGGGCGCCGGCGCATTCTGGTTGCTCGCCGAGGATGTCGGCGCTGAGGGCGTCTTGCAGTTGGTGAGCCAGACGTCGAAGACCGGATGCTCGACAGCGTGAAGACCGGGGCTCTCGGCAAACATCCAGCCGGTGAAGATCCTTTCGACTTCACCCGACAATTTGGTTTCATCGACCTCGACGAATGAGGCGGTGTGCGGCGTCTCGGTCGGTGGCGAGGTGTCACAGACCCTGGGCGTCACCTTCAAGGCGCCGAACTCGACCGTCTGATTGATGGGGATCTCGAGATGGGAGATGCGCCCCGTCACCTTGTCGAGGGCGGCGAACACGGCGATCGAATTCTTGATCGTTTCGGCGCGGGCGGGTGAGGTGCGCAAGTCGCACATCACTGCCACGCACAGCGCCAAGAGCGCGAAAATAAGGCCGCTTAGCCCAGAAACTCGTTCAGTTCGTCGCATCATCCGCACACCTTGTGAACGGTCAGATTCTCTATCTCCGGTGCGCTCCTGGTCTTCGACCTTGGCCTTGGATATGACCGGTAGGAAATCTCGTTTTCCGCCGCATCATGCCCTAGCTAGAAACGCCTCGTCCATCATTGGGGCATGGGTGTGGCGATACGCGATTGGCCTCAGTCGGCGCGCTCGGCAAAGAAGCGCAGCCTGACGTGGTCCGCTGTCCACACGCCTTTTTCGTCGCAAAGAGAGGGTCTCAGCAGCTCGATGACCTCGGCCAACACGTCGGTCCGCTCAGGCTCCGAGAACTGGTCGAAGAACGACCGGCCGAAGGTCCTGAGCCAGCCTTCCATCCCGGTCTTGAGCAGCGTCGGCCGCGGTACGAGGGCGATCTCGCGTACGGTGAAGCCACCTTCGCTCAAGAGCTCGCGATATTCATCGACGGTGGGAAAGTAACAAGGCACGACCAGCGCGGGATCGCCGTTCCGTTCTTTGCCGACCGCGCGCATCGCAGTCGCGATCGCCGCGACATTACCGTGGCCCCCAAGCTCACCAACGAAGCGGCCGTGCGGTTTGAGCGCGCGAGCGACGCCGGCGATCACGAGGGCCGGCTTGCGCATCCAGTGGAGGGCCGCGTTGGAGAAGACCGCGTCGAACTCGGAAGAGAAGTCGAGAGCGTGCCCGTCGACTTTGCGGACGTTAAGCCCCTTCATGCGCGCAACCGCGAGCAACTCGTCGCTAAGGTCGACGCCGAGCACATCAGCGCCAGAGGCCTTGATCTCGGCGGTCAGCGTACCATCGCCGCAGCCGAGATCGAGAATACGCTCGCCCCTTCTCGGCTCGAGCATGGCGAAGATTGCACCGGCAAGTTCCTGCACGAACCGTCCGTTCCGCGCATAGTCGGAGGCCGACCATCGCTGCACGGATTTCGGCGGTGCGGCATCGAGGAGCCGCGTGCGCTTCATTGGGGCTGCCACGGCTCATAATCCAGAGGCGGCGTCCGCACGTCGGGGCGGAGCGTCGAGCCCGGAGGTCGATAGGCCTCGTAAGTACCGGTCATATTGGGGCGATGCGCTTTTTCCCACGGCCGCGGCGTGTACTCCTCCTCGGTCGGAGGCACATCGACAGTATGATGCAGCCAAGCATGCCAGGCGGGTGGGATTTGCGAAGGCTCGGCGAGCGTCCGGTAGATCACCCAGCGCTTGGGACCGTTGCGCTCCTCGTAATAGATGTTGCCGAGCCCGTCTTCACCCACGCGCACGCCCTTGCGCCAGGTAAAGACGCGCGTGCCGACGGTGTTGCCTGTCCACCAGGCAAAGATCTCGCTGAATAATCCCATGGATGGTCCGGCGCTTTCTCAAGCCGCTATTCGCGCCGGACTATGGGGCTTGGTGCGCCCCCTGTAAAGCTGAGGCGGCTAAGCCCGGCCGATCCGCGCCTTCTGCATCAAAGGCGTGGTTTCGCGCGGCTCGTCGAGCGAAAGCGTCGGGGCGAGCGTAGTGAAGGACGTCGGCATGTAGATCGGCCGCTGGACGCTGAGCGCGAGCCGATCCTCCATGCCGGAGACGACATAATGCTCGCCCTTGAGCTCGAAAGGCCGATCGTCGTTAAGCAGCCAATCGAGACGGCGATAAAGCGTATTGGCCGAGGTCGGTAGCACTAGGACTTGATGGGCCCCTGCCCTGAGCGCGCTCTCGATGATCACGGGTTTGGCGTTGGCGCTCATCACCATGGCGGGGATGAAACAGAGAGGGCCCGAACCCACATAACGCATGCTGCGAACGAGTGCAGGACCGGTGAGTGGCTGCATGGCAGAGGCTGCGAGAACGAGGTCAGGAGGGGTTTTCCGTATCGCCTCGAGGGCCTCGACTGGGCTCTCGTAGGTTTCGATCGAGCCGGTCCCGATGGCTGCGAGCATGGCCCGCATCACCTGGAGCATCGGTTCCCGGCTGTCGATGACGGCGACCGATAGCGCTTCGAGGTCTTTGCCGAACGCCCGATGCTGACCCATGAAACTCGACCCTACGCTGACCTAGACGCATTTCGCTCGCATCAACAAATTACTGATTGGTTCGTAAACAGGAGGTGAAGGCGGAGGTCGAAATCGATCAACCTGAGGTTGGGCGGCGGGCGGTAACCCCCGCTCTTGCCAATTTGCCAACAGGCTTTCCACATCTCATCCCGCGGTCTTTCCCCACCCCTTCTCACAGCCTTTAGTGGTAAAGTAAGGGGTCGGTGCATATATGTTGATGGCTGGAGCGAATCGCCTCAGCTTCGTCGGTTGCGCCCCTTGGACGGGCGTAGGGGTAACTTTAGACCGAATTACGCGGGGGTGGGAGCACGATGCGGATCGAACGGAAATTCACCGAGGCTGGAAAATCGCCCTACGAGACCATCCCCTTCAGGGAGAGCGGAAGCGAGATCCGCAACCCCGACGGTTCGGTGGTGTTTGCGCTCGACCGCTTCAC
>JBLMXO010000279.1:0-2983 GCA_050257815.1 Actinomycetota bacterium | reverse complement strand
CTTAAATAGACCTTATGACCGCCGACGACTGCCTTCTGCGTATATCCCTTGCGTCGATCAGGCAAGCGTTCTCGTTCGGCGCGCGCGCGCATCCTCTCGACCACGCGCTCGACGATGCGCTCGGCGATCACCGTCGCGCGCTGCACCTGCGGCTGATCCGAGGCGACCGTGGCGAGCACTTCCTCCTGCTCCTCCTCTTCGTCGGCGAGAAGCTGCGCATTGAGCGGCTGCGAGAGTTTCGAGCCGTCGCGATAGAGCGCGTTGGCCTTGAGCGCGAGCCGCCACGACAGGAGATAGGCTTCCTTGCAGTCTGAGACCGACGCATCGTTCGGCATGTTGATAGTTTTGGAGATGGCGCCGGAGATGAAAGGCTGCGCCGCCGCCATCATGCGGATATGGCTCTCGACGGAAAGGAAGCGCTTGCCCTTGCGCCCGCAAGGAGAAGCGCAGTCGAACACGGGGAGATACTTGGGGTCGAGCCCGGGCGCACCTTCGAGCGTCATCGCCCCGCAGGCATATTCGTTGGCAGCCTCGATTTCCCGCTTGCCGAAGCCGATCTCTGCCAGGAGGTCGAAGTCGGGCTGGTCGAGCCGCTCGGCCTTCAGCCCGAGCTTGGAGGTGAGAAAATCTTCGCCGAGCGTCCATTTGTTGAAGACGAACTTGATGTCGAAGGCCGAGGCCACTGCCTTCTCGACCGCTGCGATCTTCTCCGGCGTGAAGCCGCGTGCCGCCAAGCTCTCGTGGTTGACGCCTGGCGCGCCCGCGAGCGTGCCACGTCCGACTGCGTAGTCGACGATGCGCTTGATAGCATCCTCGGGGTAGCCGAGGACGCGCAGGCCTTCCGGCACCATGCGGTTGATGATCTTGAAATAGCCGCCGCCGGCGAGCTTCTTGAACTTGACCAGGGCGAAGTCAGGCTCGATGCCGGTCGTATCGCAGTCCATCACGAGGCCGATCGTGCCGGTCGGGGCGATCACCGTCGCTTGTGCATTGCGGTAGCCATGCTTGCGGCCGAGCTCGAGCGCCTTCTCCCAGGCATGCATCGCATGCGCAAGCAGCCGCGGATCGGGGCAGGAGGCATGGTCGAGCGGCACTGGCGCAGTAGCGAGATCCTCATAGCCCGCCTCCTCGCCGGCGGCGGCGCGAGCATGATTGCGCATCACCCTGAGCATCGCTTCGCGATTCGCGGCAAAACCGGGGAAGGCGCCGAGCTCTCGCGCCATCTCGGCGCTCGTCGCGTAAGAGACGCCGGTCATGATGGCGGTGAGCGCCCCGCACAGCGAACGGCCTTCCGGCGAATCGTAAGGAATGCCCGACGCCATGAGCAGGCCGCCGATATTGGCGTAGCCAAGCCCGAGCGTGCGGTACCCGTAGGAGAGCTGGGCGATGCGATGCGAGGGGAACTGCGCCATGGTCACCGCGAACTCGAGCACGACGGTCCACAGCTTGATCGCATGCTCGTAAGCCTCGATGTCGAAGCTGCCGTCCTCTTTGCGGAACGCCATCAGGTTGAGCGAAGCGAGATTGCACGCCGTGTCGTCGAGGAACATGTATTCGGAGCAGGGGTTCGAAGCCCTGATCTCGCCGGCTGCCGGGCAGGTGTGCCAATCGTTGACGGTGGTGTGGAACTGAATGCCGGGATCGGCGCACGCCCACGCCGCGTAGCCGATCTCGTCCCACAGTTCCCGAGCCTTCACCGTCTTGGCGACCGCGCCGTTCTTGCGGAAAGTGAGGTTCCAGTCGCCGTCGGTCTCAACCGCACGCAGAAACGCGTCGGTGACGCGGACCGAGTTGTTCGAGTTCTGGCCCGAGACCGTCCGGTAGGCTTCGCTGTCCCAATCAGTGTCGAAGATCGGGAAGTGCATTGAGGTGTAGCCCTGGCGTGCGAACTGGATCACGCGGCGGACGGCATTGTCGGGCACGCGCGCCTTGCGCGCCGCCTTCACCTCGCGCTTCAAGGCCGGGTTGCGCTTGGGATCGAAGCAGCCGTCGTCGTCGGCCTCGCAATTGACGCAAGCCTTGAGGATCGCGTTCAGCCGCTCCGACATGATCTTGGAGCCGGTGACGAGCGCCGCCACCTTCTGCTCCTCGGCGACCTTCCAATTGATGTATTCCTCGATATCGGGATGGTCGATGTCGACCACCACCATCTTGGCGGCGCGCCGCGTGGTGCCGCCCGACTTGATGGCGCCGGCGGCCCGGTCGCCGATCTTGAGGAAGCTCATCAGCCCTGAGGACTTGCCTCCGCCGGAGAGTGGCTCGTTCTCGCCCCTAAGGCGCGAGAAATTCGTGCCCGTTCCCGAGCCGTATTTGAAGAGCCTGGCCTCGCGCACCCAGAGGTCCATGATGCCGCCCTCGTTGACGAGGTCGTCGTGGATCGACTGGATGAAGCAGGCATGCGGCTGGGGATGCTCGTAGGCCGAGGTCGAGGCCTTCACCTCGCCGGTCTGGAAGTCCACATAATAATGTCCCTGGCTCGGGCCATCGATGCCATAGGCCCAATGGAGTCCGGTATTGAACCATTGCGGGCTGTTGGGGGCGCCCATCTGCATGGCGAGCATGTAGCGAAGCTCGTCATAGAACGCGCGGGCATCATCCTCGCTCGAGAAATAGCCGCCTTTCCACCCCCAATAGGTCCAGGTTCCGGCCAACCGGTCGAAGACTTGCCGGGCATCGGTCTCGCTGCCGAAACGCTCCTTCTCGGGCAGCGCCGCAAGCGCCTCCGCGTCTGGCACCGAGCGCCACAGCCATGAGGGGACCGAGTTCTCCTCGACCTTCTTCGCCTTCGCCGGGACACCCGCCTTGCGGAAGTACTTCTGCGCCAGGATGTCGGCGGCCACCCCGCTCCAATGCTCAGGGACAGTGAAGCGGTCGAGCGCAAACACCACCGAACCGTCGGGGTTGCGGATCTCGCTTCCGCTCTCCCTGAAGGGGATGGTCTCGTAGGGCGATTTTCCAGCCTCGGTGAATTTCCGTTCGATCC
>JBLMXO010000278.1:0-5204 GCA_050257815.1 Actinomycetota bacterium | reverse complement strand
CCTTCTTTGCAAAGGCAAGACAGTCCATGAGCCAGTTCGATTTCCCCAGGAGCATGCTCGTGCCGATGGTCATCGAGCAGACCAACCGTGGCGAGCGTGCCTTCGATATCTATTCGCGCCTGCTCAAGGAGCGGATCATCTTCGTCACCGGACCGATCGAGGATCACGTCGCCTCTCTGATCACGGCGCAGCTCCTCTTTCTTGAGGCCGAGAATCCGAAGAAAGAGATCTCCATGTACATCAACTCGCCCGGAGGTATCGTCACCTCCGGCATGGCGATCTACGACACGATGCAATTCATCAGACCTCCGGTCGCCACGCTTTGCATCGGCCAAGCGGCGTCCATGGGCTCGCTTCTGCTCTGCGCCGGCGAGAAGGGCATGCGCTACGCGCTGCCGAACGCCCGAATCATGCTGCATCAGCCGTCAGGCGGCTTCCAAGGTCAGGCGAGCGACATCGAGCGCCATGCCGAGGACATCATCAAGATGAAGCGCCGGCTTAACGACATCTATGTCCGCTGCACCGGCCAGGACTACGAGACCATCGAGCGGACGCTCGACCGCGATTATTTCATGTCAGCTGAGGACGCGCGCGTGTTTGGCCTCATCGACGAGGTCATCACTAAGCGCCATCCGCTTGAGGAAAAGGTGGAGAAACTGGCGCCGGTTTCGTGAGCTTGGAGCCACCAGCGTGACATAAGCCGGGGGACCCCGTTAGGACTAACCCGAGGTTTGCGGGTAAGTTGGCGGTTGCGTCGGCATGAGGCACGAAGCCTGCATGGCTTTCGCCAGATTGGGGATTGTGGCCCCTTGGCGACGGTAGGGATTTAATCAATCCTTGATCAGTGCCGCCTTAGCATGCTGAGATTGTGCTTCAGCGGCCTAATCCGGACGGAGGGGGCTCACACTTTGCGAGGCGGCAAACAAGAAGGCTGGCGTAGAGGCGGACGACCGCCGAGCGCTCGATAACGACAAAGAACTGGATGAACGAATGAGCAAGGTGAGCGGAACCGATTCGAAGAACACCCTCTACTGCTCTTTCTGCGGCAAGAGTCAGCATGAGGTACGCAAGCTAATCGCAGGGCCTACCGTTTTCATCTGTGATGAATGCGTCGAGCTCTGCATGGATATTATCCGCGAGGAGAACAAATCTTCGCTGGTGAAGTCGCGCGATGGCGTGCCCACGCCGATGGAGATTTGCGCGGTTCTGGACGACTACGTCATCGGTCAGGACTACGCCAAACGCGTACTCTCGGTTGCCGTTCACAACCACTACAAGCGCCTCAACCATTCGAGCAAGAACTCGGATGTCGAACTCGCCAAGTCGAACATCCTTTTGATCGGCCCGACCGGCTGCGGCAAGACATTGCTTGCCCAGACGCTCGCGCGCATCCTCGACGTGCCCTTCACGATGGCCGACGCGACGACGCTCACCGAGGCTGGCTATGTCGGCGAAGACGTCGAGAACATCATCCTCAAGCTGCTCCAGGCTGCCGACTACAATGTCGAGCGGGCGCAGAGGGGCATTGTCTATATCGACGAGGTCGACAAAATTAGTCGGAAATCCGACAATCCGTCGATCACCCGTGACGTGTCTGGCGAGGGCGTGCAGCAGGCCCTCCTCAAGATCATGGAAGGAACGATCGCTTCGGTGCCCCCGCAAGGAGGCCGCAAGCACCCGCAGCAGGAATTCCTGCAGGTCGACACCACCAACATCCTATTTGTCTGTGGCGGCGCCTTTGCCGGCCTCGAGAAGATCATCGCCGCCCGTGGCCGGTCGACTTCGATTGGCTTCGGCGCCAAGGTGGAAGCCGCCGACGACCGGCGGACTGGCGACATTCTCAAGGGCGTCGAACCCGAGGACTTGTTGAAATTCGGCCTGATCCCTGAATTTATCGGCCGCGTCCCGGTCATCGCCACGCTCGACGATCTCGACGAGGAAGCGCTGATGCGTATCCTGACCGAGCCCAAAAATGCGCTCGTCAGGCAGTATCAGCGTCTGTTCGAGATGGAGGACGTGCAACTCACCTTCGCCGAAGAGGCGATGCGCACCATCGCCAAGAAGGCGATCGACCGCAAGACTGGCGCCCGCGGGCTCCGCTCGATCATGGAGGGCATCTTGCTCGACACCATGTTTGAGCTTCCCTCGCTCCGCGGCGTCGAGGAGGTTGTCATCTCCTCCGAGGTGGTCGAGGGCAAGGCGCGGCCGTTGCGCATTTACTCTGACCGGCACGAAGAGCTCGGAACGACTGCTTAGTCGTGAGTTGGCCCCATTCCTGCTTGTAGATAGGGGCGAATCTGGCTCAGAATGGCTAGAATGTTGGGGGTAGCTGCCACTTGACGGCACTTCTGCCGGTCGCCACCTACGCTAGCTGGCGGGTAATTTGCCACAGAGGCGGTAGGCTCGTTTACCGTAAAATTCTGTGGCCACGGACTAGCCCTTAGGGGAGGGGATTGATAGAGACACCGGCGGAATGCCTCGACGGTTCCGCCTAGCAAGAAAGCGGAACTGCCATGACCGACACCAAGCCGTCCACGATGAAAGAAGGGGCGCCGGAGCTCTATCCGGTCCTGCCGCTCCGCGACATTGTCGTCTTCCCCTATATGATCGTGCCCCTGTTCGTGGGACGCGAGAAGTCGATCGCGGCGCTTGAAGAGGTGATGCGCTCCGACAAGCAGATCCTGCTCGTCGCGCAGAAGAACGCCTCCGACGATGAGCCGTCGACCGACGGCATCTATCGGATGGGCACGCTCGCTTCCGTGCTGCAACTGCTCAAGCTCCCCGACGGCACGGTGAAGGTCCTGGTCGAGGGCACGCGCCGCGCCTCGATCAAGCGCTACACCGACAACGAGAGCTATTTTGAGGCCGAGACTGAGCGGGTCGACGAGACGCTCGGCGCCGAGGATGAGATCGAGGCGCTCGCCCGCTCCGTCGTCTCTCAGTTCGAGAGCTATGTGAAGCTGAACAAGAAGATCTCGCCCGAGGTGCTCGGCACCGCAAGCCAGATCGAGGACTATTCAAAGCTCTCAGACACCATCGCCTCGCATCTCGCGATCAAGATCGCCGAGAAGCAGCAGATCCTCGAGATCACTTCCGTCTCTGAGCGGCTCGAGCGCGTCTTCACCCTTATGGAGAGCGAGATCTCCGTGCTTCAGGTCGAGCGCAAGATCAGGAGCCGCGTCAAGCGTCAGATGGAGAAGACGCAACGCGAGTACTATCTGAACGAGCAGATGAAGGCGATTCAGAAGGAGCTTGGCGACAGCGAGGAGGGCAGGGACGACCTCGCCGAGATCGAGCAGAAGATCGAGAAGACCAAGCTCTCGCGCGAGGCCCGGGAGAAGGCGTTGGGCGAGCTGAAGAAGCTCCGCCAGATGAGCCCGATGTCGGCCGAGGCGACGGTCGTGCGCAACTATCTCGACTGGCTGTTGACCATCCCGTGGGGCGTCAAGGGCAAGATCAAGCGCGACCTCGATGAGGCCCAGAAGATCCTCGATGAGGACCATTACGGGCTCGAGAAGGTCAAGGACCGCATCGTCGAATATCTCGCGGTGCAGAACCGGACCAACCAGCTCAAAGGTCCGATCCTCTGCCTGGTCGGGCCTCCCGGCGTCGGCAAGACCTCGCTCGGCAAGTCGATCGCGCGCGCCACTGGCCGAGAGTTCGTGCGCATGAGCTTGGGAGGCGTGCGCGACGAGGCCGAGATCAGGGGCCACCGCCGGACCTATATCGGTTCGATGCCGGGCAAGGTGATCCAGTCGATGCGGAAGGCGAAGAAGATCAATCCGCTCTTCCTGCTCGACGAGGTTGATAAGATGGGCGCCGATTTCCGTGGCGACCCTGCTTCCGCTCTACTCGAGGTGCTTGACCCCGAGCAGAACCACACCTTCAACGACCACTATCTCGAGGTGGATTACGACCTCTCCAATGTGATGTTCGTCACCACGGCCAACACGCTCAACATTCCTCCCGCCCTTATGGACCGCATGGAGATCATCCGCATTGCGGGCTACACCGAGGACGAGAAGACGCAGATTGCACGCCGTCACTTGATCCCGGCCATGACCAAGGCGCACGGGCTCGAGGCCGACGAGTGGAGCCTCGAGGACGATGCTCTGAAGGAGATCATTCGCCGCTACACTCGCGAAGCAGGCGTGCGCAATCTCGAGCGCGAGATCGCCAAGATCGCCCGCAAGTCGGTGAAGGAGCTTCTCACCAGCAAGAAGAAGTCGATCAAAGTCACGGTCAAGAACCTCGAGGACTATCTCGGCGTGCAGAAATACCGCTACGGCGAGGCCGAGCTCGAGGACCAGGTCGGCGTCGTGACCGGCCTGGCCTGGACCGAGGTCGGCGGCGAGATCCTTACCGTCGAAGGCGTGATGATGCCGGGCAAGGGCAAGATGACCGTGACCGGCAACCTTCGCGACGTGATGAAGGAATCGATCCAGGCCGCCAATGCTTATGTGCGGTCGCGCGCCGTCGATTTCGGCATCGAGCCGCCGCTGTTCGAAAAGCGCGATATCCACGTGCATGTCCCTGAGGGTGCAACCCCCAAGGACGGCCCGTCGGCCGGCGTTGCCATGGTCACGGCGATCGTGTCGCTGATGACCGGGATTCCCGTAAAGCGCGAGGTCGCCATGACCGGCGAGATCACCCTGCGCGGCCGGGTTTTGCCTATCGGCGGGCTCAAGGAAAAGTTGCTGGCAGCACTCAGGGCGGGCATCAAGACGGTGATCATCCCTGACGAAAATGCCAAGGATCTCACGGAGATACCGAACGAGCTTAAGAATGCTCTTGATATTCGTCCGGTCTCGCGCATGGAGGAGGTACTAAAAATTGCCTTCACCAGACCGCCTCAGCCGATCGTGTGGGAAGAGGTGGGTGAAACCTCCCAGGTCGTCGCCAAAAATGACGAAACCTCGGCCGGCGTCACCGCTCATTGAGGTCATGAGACCGCTCTAAGCGCCCCGGATTCGCCTTAATTCGATGGTCCGGCTCGGTCTCCGAGTCGGACCATTTTTGTTGATTTTCCGGGTTTTTTGCGCCAGTCATACACGACTTGTTTGTGAATCGGAGCGTACCCAAACGGCCTCGAGGGCTCTTGCCCTCTCGATTGGGGCCCGAGCGAAAGGATGATGACCCGTGAACAAAGCTGAGCTGGTCGCCCAAGTGGCGAAAGAATCCGATTTGTCGAAGGACGCAGCCGA
>JBLMXO010000277.1:0-7260 GCA_050257815.1 Actinomycetota bacterium | reverse complement strand
GCGATTCTCGATTACGACCTGAAGGAGTGAGGGGTCGCGCCCGTGTACTAGCGCGGCACGAGCGTTAACTACTCCTTAAGAATCTGGTCCAAGGGCAAAAACCGCTCGCTACACTGCTGTTTTGCGGACTTTGAGCACGGCAGCGAGGGGTGCCAGATGCAATTCCTAGCAATTTATCTCTACGTGGCGGCAGTTGGCTTCGTGGGCGCCGGCGTCTTGGCGAGCTTCGTTCAGCTCGTCTCAGGCGAGCCTCTGCGCTTCTCAATCGAACCCAACTCCTTCCTGGAATCGCTTGGTGGCGTCTTGCTCCGGGCATTGGCGGGGCCAGCCATCCTCATGCGTAATGCCTGGCGTGGCCAGATCATCCAGCGCAGACCAAAAATCTGGTTCGGGGTCTCGGCGCTGATCGCTGCTGTGTGGAGCCTGTTCTCTGGCGCTCTTTTGATCGACCTCATCGTCAAGCTCTCGAGCTAGTGGTTGTGCCCCGGGCTGGATCAGCTTTGCCGGCGTCGCGGCTGCGTTGCGTTCCCTGTTAGCTGAGCGCGGCGTGCGATCACTGCCCCCACAAAAAAGAGGAGCCGGTCTCTTGCGAGACCGGCTCTAGGAAAGGCCCGGTTGGGTCGGGGATGGGTGGGGGATGGTCACCGGGCCTTAAAGCTTTGAGGGTCGAAAAAACTCCTTAGTGGCTGTTTGAGGCCGACACCGCCGTTTGCGGTACGCTGTCGGGCGGCAGAAGCGAGATCCACACCAGCGGATTACGCGCCGACTGCTGCTTGATGTAGGTGTAGGGCGTGTCGGCAAAGCGCATGATATCGCGCCGCTTATTGTCGAGGACAAGATCGCCCTTGTCGGTGCGCACGGTGAGCACCGCGTGTCCTTCGTTGTTCTCGTCACGGACGACGGTGATGAGCAGCGTGCTCTCCGGCCAGCCGCGCTCTATAAGTTCGCGCCGCTTCTGCAGAACGTAATCCTCGCAATCACCCTTGTGCTTGGTCGGATAGGTCCAATACTCGACCTTGCCGTAGAGCTCGAGATCGGTGACCGGCTGGACCGTAGTGTTGACCTCGGTGTTCACCTGATCGAGCTCGCGGAACTTGGCCGCGGTCAACTGGACGCGGTCGGCGAATTTCCGCTCCGGCAAGCAGTCGGCTTGATGCTCGTGACAGAAATTCACATAGCCGATCGGCGGCAAGGTGTCGCCGAATGACGTCAGGAAAGCCACTTTTTGCGGCTCAAGCTTAGGCGCGGCGACGCTGATCGAATGGTCATTGGTGGCTCCAGCCGGCAAAGACAAGACAAACATCAAGAAGGCTGAGCCTATAACAAACTGCTTCATTGCACCCCCCATATTGTTGGGTGCACTCTGTCAGATAGATTTTGAGATCCCGATAAAAGAAGGTCTCGGTTTAAAGCAGTATTGGTAGTGGTTTTTTAGTGAGAACTACTCAAACCTGAACAGGGTAAGGTTAGCTGGATGTTCCCCCGGTCGCTAAAATTTTAGCGAACTTGAGAACAAACCACGATTTTTGGCCGAAACCCTGGATTTGCGGAGGCGGCAATGGGGAGCCGTGAAGCCAACTGTTCTGGGGTTTTGGGGGCGATTTCGAGCCTAGCCAAAGGTTTTGGCAATATTGTCGGGATCTTGGAGCTCGATGAACTTTATTGCTACGCCCTGATCGTGATGTCGAACCACGCGGCCGCGCAAGCGCCCGAGGACGATCACGCTGTCGAGCGGAGGCTTGACCGCGCAGGCGATCGAGGCACCGCTCAAGGAGACGTCGATAACGCGGCAGCTATGCACGTCGCCGTTCGGGAGAACGAACTTCGACGTGCTGATCCGCGGAGCGGCGCGTTCGTGCCTCCGTTCGTCATGAAGGCCAAGGGATGACTGATTGATGAGCCAGGTTAGAAGATTGATGATGCGCTCCCGCTTGGTAGCGCTCGCCCGAATCCCGAGGACGAATCCACCTTCGATCGGCCTGACGACCACGCCCTCGATGCGCCCGACCTGTTGCAGGTAGGCGACGATCCGCTCGCCTTCCTCGCACGTCACGGGAGCGCACAGAGCAACTCCGCCCGCCGACATCTGAATTGCTTGGCAGGGATACTCTTCCTTGTTCTCACGCATGAAGCGGCCGGAAAGCGCCACGCCCACGCGCCGATAACGGCGTCGATCAGGGACGATCCTGGCCAGGCGACGCACGGATTTTGGACGGCTTTGGCCGAGCTTTGGCTGCGTTACGACCGTTGAATCGTCAAGGCTTGCGGCACCCATCGTTCTGCCATGCTGGAGGTCGTGGCAGTGCGAGGCTAGAGAGGGCCCTTTAACGAACGCATAAGTCGTTGGTTCAAATTGATATCGTTTATAGCGGTTGGCCGAGGCCAACCATCAGTCGCGACGTTCGGCGAGGCCGCCGTCGAGGATGCGGAAGCGTCGCGGCGAGAGGCGCACGATCTCGGCACCTTCCCGTGGTGCGTCGGCCGGGGGGCCATCGGGCCAGTGCAGGTGCAATTCAATGAGCTCGTGGCGCACCAGGGGTTCGCCCCCAAGCCAGAACGGCGGCTCAACTGCGGTGATGACGCCAAGCAGACGATTGATCGTCTCTCCAGTGTGGATGAGGGGCATGAGGACGAGCTCGAAGCTCGCTTGCCGGTTGGGGGAGCTAAATGAGCGAAATCGTCCGTGACCGACTGCACCATCGGTGAAAACGGAGTGCAAGACAGCGGCAAGTCGCTCGCGATCTTTGTCGTCAAAAAGGCTCAAGAGGTCGATGCCTCTCAGCTCCTTGCCAAATTGTTCGCAGATTTTAGTGCCGGCAAGCCGGAAGCGAAAGCCGAGCAACCCGGCGCCTTCAGCAATGAAGGTCTCGGGCAGAAGGCCGGGGATTCTCGCCGGTTCGATCTCGAAACGGCGCGGCGCGACGCGGCCATTGCGCACGCGATCCCAATACGCGTAAAGCTGCCTGCTCGTCGGCTGCTGCATTACCCACCCGCCGCAAAACGCTACACCGTGTTCCGCAGCACGCCCAATCTTCCGCCTTTGGAGGGTAAACATCCCTCTTTGGCACACAGATTGAGGTTGCGTTACTGATGGGCAGACTAAGCAGGGAGTGTGCCAGGGCCGGAAAATTGGGCGTAAGGCCTCCCTTTACGCGCCATTAAGGTTGCTACGGGCGGCTCTCGGCCGTCTCCCTGGAGCGCGCGTCCCATGGCTGCGACTGAGCCGATCTTTAACGTGCCGCGCGGCGTGAGCCTTGCCGCCGCGGTGATGATCGTGATTCAGCTTGTGAGGGGACTTCTTCCCGACGATGTCGATCTCATGCTTCTTCTCGCGCTTGCCTTCATTCCGGCGCGGTATAGCGGCGCCGCCACCGAGCTGCCGGGTGGTTACCTGACCTGCGTCACCTCTTTTTTCACCTATATGGTGGTGCATGCGGGCTGGGTGCATCTCATCGTCAACTTTCTGTGGATGCTAGCCTTTGGGAGCGCGGTCGCGCGCCGGGTGGGCGATCGCAAGTTCGTTGTCTTCTCCGTGCTATGCGGTGTCGCGGGCGCCGTCACCCATCTCATCTTACATTTCGGCGAGATGGCCCCAGTGGTGGGAGCCTCGGCGGCGATTTCGGGTCAGATGGCTGGCGCGCTCAGATTCATCTTTACTGCCCAGTCCTCGCCGGCGCGGCGCATGCCCGATTTCGTGTCGGCGCCGCTGCTGCCGCTTGGCAAGACGGTACGCGATCCACGCATTTTGGTCTTTCTGGTGCTGTGGGTGGCGATTAACGCCTATTTGGGGCTCGCCGCCGTGCGGATCGCGGGCCAGGAGGGTGGGATCGCTTGGGAAGCGCATATCGGCGGCTTTCTATGCGGGCTGCTGACCTTTGGATTTTTCGATAAGGACCGGGCTTCCAGTCCAGCGCGCGAGGAGGGGCGGATCATTTGAGCGGGCCAAGGCGTTCCACCTGCGCTTGCAGTCCCTTGCGTCGGCGCCGCCGACGGGACAGAATGTCGCAGTCACGGGACGGAAGCTCCCGGACTGGAGGAAACGAGAATGAACGTCGCTGCAATTCTGAAGCAGAAGGGCAGGGAGGTCTTCACCACCACGCCCGATACGACGCTGCACGACATCACCAAATTGCTCGGCCTGCACGGGATTGGCTGTGTCGTCGTCACCGGGATCGAGGGGAAGGTCGTCGGCATCGTCAGCGAACGCGACATCGTCCGCGAGATCGCGCGATGTGGGTCCACGGTGCTCAAGGAGCCGGTTGAGACCTGCATGACCAAGACCGTGGTGACGTGCCGTGAATCTGACACCATCGACCGCCTGATGGCGGAGATGACGGCGCATCGCTTCCGCCACATGCCGGTGGTGGAGCGCGGTCGGCTGACCGGGCTTGTCTCGATCGGGGATGTCGTGAGGATGCGGATTGCCGAAGCGGAGATGGAAGCCGCGGCGATGCGGGAATACATCGCCACGGGCTGACCGGTTCAGGCGGCGAGCATCCTGAGCGCGTGCTTGATCTCTTCGATCTGCCGCTCCGCGGCCTTCGCTCCTTGCGCGATCGCTTCGCCTGCGCGGTGGAAATCGAACAGGCCGATGTCGCCGAGCTTAGGCCCGATGGCGATGTCAGGTGGGTCGCCGGCAAGGCGCGAGCGGGCGATGCGGTCCTGCGTGATGTTGACTGCATCCATCATCACCGCCGACATGCCGGGCGCGCCATCGCTTCTGCCGAAGATCTGCCGATGCAAGAGATGCATGGCAGCGCGACCGTTAGAGCCCGGAAGATCGTTGCTATCCTCCGCCATGGTGGGCTCGGCGAGCGCTTCGTGATCGTGAATCACCGCGCCCTTGTTGAAAATGTCGGTGGAAAGATTGACGGCGATGACGATGCGGGCGCCAAGCGCGCGGCAGACGGAGACGGGGATGGGATTGACCAGCGCGCCGTCGATCAGCCAGCGGCCGTTGATCTGGACAGGCTTGAAGATGCCGGGAAGCGCGAAGGAAGCTCTTAGCGCGGTCACGAGGCTTCCCTTGTTGAGCCAAACTTCGTGACCTGTGCCGAGCTCGGTGGCGATCGCGACGAATTTGCGGTCGAGACGCTCGATCTGAAACTCCTCGAGGTGATGCTCGAGCCGTGCGTTCAGACGTTGACCGGTGATTAACCCTGAGCCCGCAAAGTTGAAGTCGAGGAAGCCGAAGATGCGGCGGCGAGTGAGCGCGAGCGCGAAGTCTTCGAGCGCATCGAGGCGCCCCGTGATGTAACAGGCTCCAGCGACGGCGCCGATCGAGGTGCCGGCGACGATGTCGGGCTCGAGTCCAGCAGCCGCAAGGGTCCTGAGCACGCCGATATGAGCCCAACCGCGTGCAGCTCCGCCGCCGAGCGCGATGCCAAGTTTCGGTTTACCCAAAATGCTCATGCCGCAAGCTCCAGCCGGAAAGGGTCCGGCACTCTGGCCGAGCGGCCACGCACGAGCTTGGATCGGCTTGGCCGAAAGCGACTCAGAACCCTACTCCGATTTCTTTAAGGTTCCCTTTGCGGCACTAGAGTGACGGTAGACCGTCGCTGGGTCGAAGTGCCGCTCGGCATCGACCATGCGGAGCGTGACGCCGCGGTTGCCGATCGCCTCGCCTACGGGCACGGCGCGATAGAAGCACGACTTGCGTCCGGTGTGGCAACACGCCTCGCTCCCGCTCATCTCGACCTTGAGCAGCAGCGCGTCTTGGTCGCAGTCGGTGCGGAGTTCCACCACGCGCTGCGCATTGCCACTCGTCTCGCCTTTGCGCCAGAGCTTCTTTCGCGAGCGCGACCAGTAATGCGCTTCCCCTGTCTCGATGGTGAGCGCGAGCGCCTCAGCGTTCATATAAGCGAGCATCAGAACCTCGCCGGTCGCGGCCGAAATCGCGGCGACGGGAATGAGGCCGTCGGCGTCGAAGCGCGGCGCGAAGATGGTCCCATCCTCGATCTCGGACGTGTTGTCTCCCTGCGGGGGAAACACGACGGGCTTGCTCACCGCGATATGTCCTTCGCGGCCAGCTGCATCAGCCGCGTCCGCGTTCCAAGGCAAGCGTCATGAAGCGCGCTTGCTGCGCCGGATCCTCTTTGAAGATGCCGGTGAACTGAGTGGTAATGGTGGCGACGTCAGGCTTCTTCACGCCGCGGATCGACATGCACTGATGCACCGCTTCGATCATCACCGCGACGCCTTTCGGCTTCAGCGCCTTGTCGATGGTCTCGGCGATCTGCGCAGTCATGGTCTCCTGCGTCTGCAGTCTCCGCGCGAACACGTCGACCACGCGGGCGAGCTTGGAGATGCCGACCACCCGGTCGGTCGGGAAATAGGCGACATGTGCCTTGCCCACGAAGGGGATCATGTGATGCTCGCAATGCGAGTTGAGCTCGATGTCGCGCAACATCACGATGTCGTCATAGCCCGCCACCTCGTCGAAGGTGCGCGACAAAACCTCAAGCGGATCCTCGCGATAGCCAGAGAAGAACTCGTCATAGGCGGAGGTGACGCGGCGCGGCGTCTCGCGCAAACCTTCTCGATCGGGGTCATCACCGGCATAGGCTATGAGTGTGCGCACGGCCTCCTCGGCCTCCTCGCGCGACGGGCGCACAACAGCGGGCCCGCGGCCGATCTCGGTTTGCGGCCTGGTCTTCAGTTTCTTCACCGGGGCGTCCATGGCAGTCAGAGCATTCCTCACCGATTGCAACGCATGAGGGCGGGAAATTGCCGTCTCAAGGGGTAAATATAAGAGCCTCGTCAACCCGATTCTGCCGAAGACGCTGTCGCGCCCTCTCATTTCCGAGCCTGGCTGCATATATAATGCGTGATTTCCGCCCGCAAGGCGAGCCTGGGGTAACAGAGACGGAATGACCTTGCCAGAAGACATCTATAGCCAGCGCATCCTCGAGCTTGCCGCCGCCATCCCACGCACGACGCGGCTTCCTTCGCCAGACGCGTCTGCCACCGCCAACTCGAAGCTCTGCGGCAGCACGGTATCCGTCGATCTCACTATGGAGGGTGACGTAGTGACCGACTACGGCCAGACCGTGAAGGCCTGCCTGCTTGGCCAGTCGGCCGCATCGGTGATGGGGCGCGAGATCATCGGCTCGAGCGCGGAGGAGTTGCGCGCAGTGGGCGCCGCGATGCGCAAGATGCTGAAGCAGGGCGGACCGCCGCCGGAAGGGAAGTGGGCCGACCTTGCGCTGCTCGAGCCGGTGCGTGACTACCGCGCTCGGCACGCTTCGACGCTTTTGGTGT
>JBLMXO010000276.1:0-5775 GCA_050257815.1 Actinomycetota bacterium | reverse complement strand
GAGATCGATGATGCGCCAAGTCTCTCCGTCGGGGTGCATCCACCAGATCCAGATTTGATCCGGCTTCCCAGGCACGGTGCGTCGGCTGGCGGCAAGCTCGTCCCCGCCGACCGGCGGCCGTCGCCCAATATAGCTCATGGTCGTGCCGGGTGCTTGCATGCGGCGAAGATACGCGGTTATGACTTCGTCTTCGAAGGCGTCCAGATATTTTTTTTGTTCCTCGTCGGTCGCTTTGTCCCACGCTTTGCCCAGCACCTGTTTGCCCATGTAGGGAACATCGAAGGCCCAAGCGAGCAAGTTCCGGCATCGTTGCCTCGCATCAGCCTCCGAGCCCGAGGCAAAAAAGCTGGTCGAGGCCGCATTCACCCGCTCGATGAACGCACGAATCGAATCGTCGTTGCTTGCAGTCTCTGCTAGAGACGCCGTAGCGATGCACGCGACAATCACGGCGAGATATAAGCGTATCAGACCCATGGTCCCTAGCCGGGCTTTGATCTGCCGCAAAGTCCTTGGAAAGCTCCCGCGGCGACGCAACAGTTGCTGAGGCTTGTCGATGGATGCAAGGCCCAAAAGCGATCAGGCTGAAAATCCCTTAAGCGTAGGGAGAATCCGTCGAGCTTGTGGCAGAAATGTTTTACGAGAGCAATGATGCGTCGAGAGGCTAATAATCAGTCTTCTTGGCGAAGACGCGCGAAACTCGGCGCGGGGACTGCCGTGCTGATCCTGATGTCGCAGCCTTGTCTCGCCGAGGGAACTACGCTCGAAACGAAAACGGGGCCAATCAAGGTCGAGACGATCGCGCATGGCCTTGCCAATCCCTGGGGTCTCGCCTTCCTGCCCGATGGGCGCATGCTGGTGACGGAGCGGCCGGGCCGGCTTCGCATCGTAAGCAAAGACGGGACGATCTCGGAGCCGCTCAAAGGCGTGCCCGAGGTCTTCGCCGAAGGCCAAGGCGGCCTGCTCGATGTCAAGCTCGATCCCAACTTCGCGTCGAACAGGCTCGTCTATATCGCCTATTCCGAGCCCGGAGATGGTGGCGCGGGGACCGCGGTGGCACGAGGCAAGCTCGGCACTGACAGTCTCGACGATGTCGAGGTGATCTTCCGCCAGCAACCGAAGGTGGGTGGCCCCAATCATTTCGGCGGGAGACTTGTGTTTGCTCCCGATGGCAAGCTATTCGTCTCGCTCGGCGAGCGCTTCACCTTCACGCCAGCCCAGGACCTTTCCGTCGATCTCGGCAAGATCGTGCGCATCAACCCCGACGGATCGGTGCCGAAGGACAATCCCTTCGTCGGCAAAGACGGTGCGAGGCCGGAGATCTGGACCTACGGCCACCGCAATCCGCAAGGCCTCGCCTTCAACCCCAAAACCGGCCAACTGTTCGAGAGCGAGTTGGGGCCTAAGGGTGGTGACGAGATCAACGTCATCGAACCGGGAAAGGATTATGGCTGGCCAGTGGTGAGTTGGGGCAGCAACTACGACGACACGCCTATCCCGCCGCCGCCCACGCATCCCGAGTTCACCGACGCCATCGCTCACTGGAATCCAGTGATCTCGCCTTCGGGCATCACTTTCTACACTGGCGAGGCGATCCCCGGCTGGAAGGACAATCTGCTCATCGCTGGACTTTCATCGCAGGCCATTACCCGCCTTACGCTGGGCGGCGATAGGATCACAGACGAAGAGCGTATCCACATGGGGGCACGCATTCGTGATGTCGTGCAAGGGCCTGACGGTGCGCTCTATGCCCTCACTGACGCGCCGGACGGCGCGATCCTGAGGCTCACTGCAGCTCCTGCGCCTCAATAGAGCTGACCTGTCGAGTCACCGCTTCGCAACCGACTTCTAGCTCGCCCAAGAACGTGACCGCCAGTCGCAGGGTTTCCGCTCACGGACAGCATGGATCACAAAGGGCTGAGTTGGCGCGCAGAGTTTTGGGTGATAGTGAAACAGCCTCAACCTGATCGCATTCCCGCCCCCAATTCGTCAGCCTCGCACCTTAAGCCATCTCCGTATGCAACCGATCATTTCCGTCTCGCATCTGTCGAAGACCTACGCATCCGGCTTTCAGGCGCTGAAGGACATCAATCTCGACATCAAGAAGGGCGAGATCTTCGCCCTGCTCGGTCCGAACGGTGCCGGCAAGACGACGCTGATCAGCATCATCTGCGGGATCGTCACGCCGAGCTCCGGCAAGGTGCTTGTTGGCGGCCATGACATCATCACCGACTATCGCGCCACGCGATCGATGATCGGGCTCGTGCCGCAGGAGCTCACGCTGGAAATGTTCGAGACGGTATGGGACACGGTCTCTTTGAGCCGCGGGCTGTTCGGCAGATGGGACGACCCTGCCTACATCGAGAAGATCCTCAAGGATCTCTCTCTGCTCGACCGCAAGAACTCGAAGCTGATGACGCTATCGGGCGGCATGAAGCGGCGGGTCTTGATCGCCAAGGCGCTGTCGCACGAGCCGACCATCCTCTTCCTCGATGAGCCGACGGCGGGAGTCGATGTCGCGCTGCGCAAGGATATGTGGCAGGTGATCAGGCAGTTGCGAGAGTCCGGCGTGACGATCATCCTCACCACGCATTACATCCACGAGGCCGAGGACATGGCCGACCGCATCGGCGTCATCAACAAGGGCGAGCTGATCCTCGTCGAGGACAAACACGAGCTGATGCACAAGCTTGGCAAGAAGCAGCTTACGCTCCAGCTGCATGATGCGCTGACGGTCATTCCGACCGAGCTCGACGGCCATCATCTGGCGCTCGCCAATGGCGGCAGCGAGCTGATCTACACTTACGACACGCAGGGCCCCCGCACGGGTATCACCAGCCTCCTCACCGACCTTGCCCGCGCTGGCATCAGGTTCAAGGACCTCGATACGTCAGAAGACTCGCTCGAGGACATCTTTGTCGATCTAGTGAGGCAGAAATGAACCTGCCGGCGATCAGGGCGATCTACAAATTCGAGATGGCGCGCACGGGCCGCACGCTGTTGCAAAGCATCGTCTCGCCGGTGATCTCGACCTCGCTTTATTTCGTGGTGTTCGGGGCAGCGATCGGCTCGCGCATCACCGAGATCGAGGGCGTACCCTACGGCGCCTTCATCGTGCCGGGATTGATCATGCTGATGCTGCTCACGCAAAGCGTCGCCAATGCCTCATTCGGCATCTATTTCCCGCGCTTCACCGGTACGATTTTCGAGCTGCTGTCGGCGCCGATCTCCTTCTTGGAGATCGTGATCGGCTATGTCGGCGCCGCCGCCACCAAGTCGATTCTACTCGGGCTGATCATTCTCGCCACGGCTTGGCTGTTCGTGCCGATCAGGATCGCGCATCCCTTCTGGATGGTGGCGTTCCTCGTGCTGACGGCGGCAACTTTCAGCCTGCTCGGCTTCATCATCGGCATCTGGGCCGACGGCTTCGAGAAGCTGCAACTCGTGCCGCTGCTCATCATCACGCCGCTCACCTTTCTCGGCGGCACGTTCTATTCAATCTCGGTGCTGCCGCCGATCTGGCAGAAGATCACCTTGCTCAATCCTGTGGTCTATCTGATCTCGGGTTTCCGCTGGAGCTTCTACGAGATCGCCGACGTGAGCCCGAGCGTGAGCCTCGCCATGACCGCGCTCTTTCTCGTGATTTGCCTCGCGGTGGTGGCGTGGATCTTCAAGACCGGCTACCGGATGAAGAGCTAGAGTCTGTTCTTGCCCGAAAATTTTTGCCCGAGCTTGCGGCCTAAAATTTCGAATTACCGGAATAAAATCTCCGTTCTCCTGGTTTTTGCCGGCTGAATGCTTAAATATAGCTTGTGGTTTGGTCCGAATATCATTCGGGCCGTGTTTTTGCGTTCTATGGAGCTAACAATCGATGTCCTCATTTGATTATACGGCGGAAGCCGAGCTATTTCCGGCCAGGGGCTGGAAGAGCGCGCGGCGCATCACCTACAAGAGATTTGCCAAGGCCGCGGAGGCCGTTCGCTATGCGATCGAAGAGCTCCCGCCTCAGTATTTGTTGGGAACGTATCTCGAGGTCGAAGAGGAAAGGTTCGATGGTGGCGGGATCAGGCGCCTCTACGACAGCGCTGATTATCCGCTCAAACGAGCCGGAGAGGCTTCACCTCAGCCAAAGCGCGGTCGCGGCAACTAGCGGCGCTGTGAGCAGAGCCTTTGCAGACCTATGTCGCAGAGATTGACGGGCGCGGGATCTTCGCCTTCCGCGCCGACGACGTGGCTTGCGCGCAAGCCTGGCTCGACATCCACGCCGTGATGCGTCATGCGCTGGAAACGATGCATAGCGGCGGGCGGCCCATCTGGAATGGACGCGCTCCGATCATCGCCCGCAACGCCACCTCTTCCGAAGCGACGGCGTGGAGCAAATTGAGAGACGAACTTGCCGCGGCGGGCGAGCTTGATGAGCCCGACATTATCACGGTGTGGCTAATCCCCACCTCGGGCGAGCAGCGGACAAGCGACGTTCCCTGAAACTAACAAGCCGCTCCCCGAAGGAAGCGGCTCTAATTTTACCAAGACCGGTCTGTCCTTGTGAGGACTAGGCGGCCTTGATGTTACCGACTGCGGTCTTGCCGCTGCGGCTGTCTTGCTCGGTGTCGAACGACACCTTCTGGCCTTCAACCAGATTGCGCATTCCTGCGCGCTCGAGCGCGGTCGCATGCACGAACACGTCCTTGCCGCCGTCGTCGGGCTGGATGAAGCCAAAGCCCTTCTGCGCGTTGTAGAATTTCACAGTACCCGTAGTCATTCGGGATCGTCCTTTCGCTGAAGTCATGCAGTTATGATTCGGGACGAGCGACAGCACGGCCCGAAGTTCAGATTGTCGATGTTTGGAGGGTCTGTACGAACGCCTGGCAATCAGCGAAGGCGAAACGGCCATGTGGTCCGGCCAAATGTCGATGGCGATCATATGGACCATCACGATGGCTTTTGCAAGGCGCGCGATGCGTCAGCCGAGAAATGCCCAACCGGGTCGCGAGCGGAAAGCAAGCCGACGTCACGGCTAGTGCAGCACAGGCTTGGCTTCCAACTCCTGCGGCACCGGCGCCACCGCTTCCTTGAGCCCGCCCATAGTCTTATCGAACCAGGTGAGGTCTTGGGCGAGAGCGGTGCTTGCCGAGAACTTGTCTTTCAGGCTTGAGACGAGAGCCCTTCCCTCTCCCAGCTCGGCGAATGCCTCGTCCATCTTGCCCTGTTGCGCCAGAGCGAGCCCCACGCGGCCGTGGGCGATGGCGAGATCGCGCTGCCAGTCGGCATTGTTGGGATCCGACTTGGCCAGCCTGTCGCGGATGGCAAGAGAGTCGCGGTACGATGCGAGTGCCTTAGCCGCATCCCCTTGAGCGAGCGCTACATTGCCGATCTCGATGTCGGAGACCGAGACATCGCGCCGCCAACCGGTATTGCTCGGGTCCTGTTCGACCAGGCGCTGCATGCGGTCACGCCCCTGTTCGTAGGATTTGAGGGCTTGGTCGAGATTCCCTTGCGCCTTGTCAGCGCTGCCCAGCTTGTTGTAGGACACTGCGAGGTCGCGTTGCCATCCGGCATTATCGGGGCTCCCCTCTGCCAGACGCTTGGCGATGGCAAGGTCGTCCGTATAGGAGGCAAGCGCCCCCTCGGTGTTGCCTTGTGCGAGCAGGACGTCACCGATCTTGCCCAAGGCCACGGAAAGGTCGCGCTGCCAGAGCGCATTGTTCGGATCCGACTTGGTGAGACGGTCGAGGATAGCGCGTTCGTCGCGATATGACTGCAGCGCCTCATCAAGCT
>JBLMXO010000275.1:0-3575 GCA_050257815.1 Actinomycetota bacterium | reverse complement strand
GGACGCGGCCGCTGGAAAAGCCACATTTATCACGCACTTAGGCCTCGAGGGCGCGCGTGAGCGTGCCCAGGCCCTAGCTTTACAAGCCTCTAGGCATCTGGATTTATACCGGACCAAGGCTCAAATTCTATCGAATGTCGCGCGGTTCGTCGTAGAACGGCGGGCTTGATCGTGCGTAGAAAATTCAAGTGATCCGCCGTCGGGGGCTTGGGTAAGGGAGACATGGCGTTGGCTGAAAGCAAGACTCCGCTGCTCGACCGCGTGCGCAGCCCCGCAGACTTGCGCAAGCTCGATCCGAAGCAACTGCGCCAGTTTGCCGACGAATTGCGCGTGGAGACCATCGACGCCGTGTCGAAGACCGGCGGACATCTGGGCGCCGGCCTCGGTGTCGTCGAGTTGACCACGGCCGTCCACTATCTCTTCAACACGCCCGAGGACATCCTGATCTGGGATGTCGGCCATCAGTGCTATCCGCACAAGATCCTGACCGAGCGGCGTGAACGCATCCGCACGCTGCGCCAGGGCGGCGGCCTTTCCGGCTTCACCAAGCGCTCGGAGAGCAAATACGACCCGTTCGGCGCCGCGCACAGCTCGACCTCGATCTCGTCGGGCCTCGGCTTCGCGGTTTCGCGTGATCTGCAAGGAAAGAAGAACAACGTCATCTGCGTCATCGGCGACGGCGCGATGAGCGCGGGCATGGCCTATGAGGCGATGAACAATGCCGGCGCTCTCGGCGCGCGCCTGATCGTCGTCCTCAACGACAACAATATGTCGATCGCTCCGCCGACTGGCGCCCTCTCGACCTATCTCGCGCGCATTACCTCGAGCCGCTCTTATTTGTTTTGGCGCAGTTTCTTCAAGCGGCTGGCGAAGTGCCTGCCCAAGCGCTGGGAGCGCAGGCTCGAGCGGCTCGAGCTGTTCGCGCGCCATTTCTGGCAAGGCGGTGTCTGGTTCGAGGAACTCGGCTTCTATTATGTCGGCCCGATCGATGGGCACGATCTCGGGCAGCTGGTGCCGGTGTTGCGCAATGTGCGCGACGCGCAAAATGGACCTATCCTCCTTCACGTCGTCACCAAGAAGGGCAACGGCTACGCGCCCGCGGAGGCCTCGGCTGACAAATATCACGGGGTCGGCAAGTTCAATGTGTTGACCGGCGCGCAGACCAAATCCGAGGCCAAGGCCCCGACCTATACGCGGGTCTTTGCTGACAGCCTCATCGCCGAGGCAAGGAAAGACGACAAGATCGTTGCCATCACCGCAGCGATGCCCGACGGCACGGGGCTCGATCACTTCGGCAAAGTATTTCCAGAGCGGACTTTCGACGTCGGCATCGCCGAGCAGCACGCGGTAACATTCGCCGCAGGGCTTGCCTGCGAAGGCATGAAGCCCTTCGCCGCGATCTACTCCACCTTCCTTCAGCGTGGCTATGACCAGGTCGTTCATGATGTGGCCATCCAGAGCCTTCCGGTCAGATTTGCCATGGACCGCGCCGGCCTCGTCGGCGCTGACGGGCCGACGCATGCCGGCTCCTTCGATCTCGCCTACCTCGGCTGCTTGCCCAATTTCATCATCATGGCGGCGAGCGATGAGGCCGAGCTCAAGCATATGGTCGCAACGCAAGTGACGATCGGCGATCGCCCGTCGGCCCTGCGTTATCCGCGCGGAGAGGGTACCGGCATCGAGCTGCCCAAGGAGGGTTTGGTCTTGCCAATTGGCAAAGGCCGCATCATGCGCGAGGGCACTTCGGTCGCCATCCTGTCGCTCGGCGCGCGCTTGACCGAGGCGATGAAGGCGGCTGATCAACTCGCTGGCTTTGGGCTCTCGACCACCGTCGCCGACGCGCGCTTCATGAAGCCGCTCGATCGCGATCTCATTCTCGACCTTGCCCGCAACCACGAGGTGCTGGTGACGGTGGAAGAGGGCGCCATTGGCGGCTTCGGCAGCCACGTGCTGCACTGTCTTGCCGAAGCAGGCCTGCTCGACCGCGGGATGAAGATTCGCAGCCTTGTCCTGCCCGACGTGTTCATCGACCATGGACAGCCACATCAGATGTATGAGATTGCTGGACTGAATGCGTCTTCGATCGCCAAGACAGCAATGGATGCACTCGGCGATGCGACCGAGACGCCCTATCTCGCCGCATCGATCGCGCCCGTCCACCGCCTCTAAAGCTCTCAGCCAGCGGACTTGGTGCGGCGCTCTCTTGCCCACAGACGCCGCGTCTCGACGCTCTGCCAGATGATGAGGCAGGGGAGTCCGGTGGCGATCTCGCGCCAGCGCTTCAATAACGACAGCGCGAGTGCCACCTCCGGCGAGAGCCCGAACATCGCGCCAAGCAGGATATAGCCGCCTTCTTGGATGCCGAGCCGCGAGGGGATGACAAAAGCTGCCGTGCGTAAGGCAAAGGCGATGCTTTCAAGGATCAGGGCGTCTGACCAGGCGATCGCGTGCCCCATGAAATAGAGGCCGACATAAGCCTCTCCTGCTCCAACAACCCATGCGATCAAATGGATCGCGCCCGAAGACAGCACGCGCTTGCGATGCTGGTAGATCGTTTCGATGCCGGCATGAATGCCTTCTGCGTCGGGTAGTACCGTCCAAGCCCATTTGAGGTCGAGCTTCTCGGGCAAGCGCTCGAGGAAGCGGAACAGGCCTTTGCGTTGGGCGAGGATGAAGCCCGCTGCGGCAAGCCCGGAGACCGCGATGCCGGTGACGAGCCAAGGCCCGATCTTGAGCCCGCGATACCAGGTGAGAAGCAGCGCAAGTCCGAACAGGGTGAAGACGATCTGGCTTAAGAGCTCGAGCGTCAAATCGACCACGGTGCTTGCTCCCGCCATGCCGGAGCGAACGCCAAGCCGGTTTAGCTCGCGGGCGCCGGCGATCTCTCCTGCGGTCGGGATCAGAGCAAGATTACCGATGCTCTCCCGCAGCCAGCGGGCCCACATGCAGATGAGGACGGCGCGGCGGGGAGCATCGAGGATCACGATGCGCCAGGCGACGGCGCAGAGAAGGAGGCAGACGAGATAGATGGCGATAAGCACGGCAAATCCCTGCCACCCCACCGCGAGGAGGGCGGCAACGACTTGATGCCAGCCGAAATGGAAAATGAGGAAAGTTGCGACTGCAAGGCCGATCAGCGCGCCGATGATGAGCCCGAGCTTCACGAGAGTGCTGCGCGAAAGCTGAGAGGCTTGAGATGGTTTGCGGCCATCTTGGCCTTGACTGCCAAACTGAGCAGCGCCTTGAGCTCGGCCTCAGGCTGATAGGACGCCGGTGGGGCATCATCTCCCTCCCAGCGGCGCGTCGCGGGATGGCAGTAGATCTCGGAGACGCCTTGCGGCAGATGATCAAGGAGATGCAAGACGCGCTCCTCGGTCATCGCTCCGCTGTCGTAGAGCCCGAATATTTGGTCGTTCGCGGCCAGACCGTCTTTCATCAATCGCCGTCTGATGCAGCGCGTTTGCACAGAATAGAACAATGCGCCTGCGAGCCGTCCGAGCATGCGGTCGCGATGTGCGGCGAAGGATGCAGCGAAGGGCTCGAGCGGCAGGCGCAGAGGAGGATTGCCGAAGCGG
>JBLMXO010000274.1:0-5542 GCA_050257815.1 Actinomycetota bacterium | reverse complement strand
ATCGTGCGGCGCCTCGAGGCGATCGAGAATCTCGGCAGCATGGATATCCTTTGCACCGACAAGACCGGTACCTTGACCGAAGGCATCATCGTGCTCGAAGCGGCACTCGGCCCTGGTGGTGCGCCGTCGCCCGTGGTCATCGAGCTTGCCGCGCTGAATTCTGGCCTCCAGACCGGGATTGAGAATCCGCTGGATGCGGCCATTGTCGCCTCGGCGCCTACCGGCGTCATCGAAGCAGCGAAGCACCGCAAGGTCGACGAGATCCCTTATGACTTCGAGCGGCGGCGCCTCACCGTCGTGATCGCCGAGGAAGGGGCCGAGCCCTGCCATCGTGTGATCACCAAGGGTGCCTACATCCATGTGCTCGACTGCTGCACAAAAATGATGCGGGACGGCAAGGAGGTCGCGCTCGCTAGCGATTCCCGTGCCGCGCTCGACAGCTTCTACGCGACCAAGGGAGCTGAGGGCTTCCGCGTTCTCGCCGTCGCCACGAGAAGAAACGCGCCGCGCCCGCGCTACCACCGTACCGACGAGCAGGGCATGACCTTCATGGGCTTCTTGTTGTTCCTCGATCCCGTCAAGGCCGACATCATGCGGACTCTTGCCGACCTTAAGCGCCTCGGCATCCGCATCAAGATCGTCACCGGCGACAATCGGTATGTCGCCGCCCATGTCGCCGAGGCAATCGGTCTCGACGGCAAAGCGCTTCTCGCCGGGGAGGAATTGCGTGCGCTGAGCGACGAGGCGCTTTGGCATCGCGCCGAGTTGACCGATGTGTTTGCCGAGATCGACCCGCAGCAAAAGGAGCGCATCGTGCATGCGTTGCAGCGCGCAGGTCACGCCGTCGGTTATCTCGGCGACGGCATTAACGACGCGCCGGCGCTATACGAGGCCGATGCCGGCATCTCGGTCGATCAGGCGGTGGACGTCGCGCGCGAGAGCGCCGACATCGTTCTCTTGCGACGCGACCTCGATGCGTTGCGTGCCGGCGTCGAGGACGGACGGCGCACCTTCGCCAACACGCTGAAATATATCGCCATTACCACCAGCGCGAATTTTGGCAACATGCTGAGCATGGCGCTCGCGACCCTTTTTTTGCCCTTCCTCCCTCTCTTGCCGAAGCAGATCCTGCTAAACAACTTCCTGTCTGATTTTCCCTCGGTCGCTATCTCGACCGACAATGTCGATCAGATCCAAATCGATCAGTCGCAACGCTGGAACGTGTCGGAGGTGCAGGCCTTCATGATCGTGTTCGGCGTGGCGAGCACGCTGTTCGACCTAGCGACTTTTGCCTTGCTGCTGCTGGTGTTCAAGGCGGATGAGCCGACCTTCCAGACCACATGGTTCGTGGTCTCACTGCTAACCGAGCTTGTGGTGGTCCTCGTGCTGCGTACGCGCCAGCCTTTCACGAAGAGCCGGCCGAGCACGCTGCTCTTCTGGGCCACGGTCGCCGTGACGGCACTCGCGCTTGCACTTCCCTATGCTGGCAGGCTTGCCGGGCTGTTCGATTTCGTGCCGCTGCCGGCGACGATCTTGACGGCCTCGATTGGGATCGTGGTCGCCTATGTGGCGACCACGGAAGTCCTTAAGCTCGTGTTCTACCGCCGCCTCGTTAAGCCAAGCTGAGCGAGCTCTAACGGCTGATGATGATACCGAGCAATAGCCCCACGCCTGCCGCGATGCCGATCGAGGTCAAGGGATCGCGCCGCACCGCGTCCTCGACATTGCGCAAGGTCTCTCCGGCTTTGTCCTGGGCCCGGTGGAGTTGATAGCCGCCGGCGCTTTTGAGCGCCGAGCTCAAAGCGTCGACATCCTGGCGGAGCGTTGCCAAATGCGAGGCGATCCTCTGCACCTCTTCTTTGAGAGCCACGTGGCTCGGCATTTCAGCGTCTTTGGTCGCCATATAAAGTCCTCCTCGGCCTCTCGGGGCATTTTCGCTATTTGGCAGTGCTTTAACATAAGTCGTCAAGGCGCGATGGGGCGTGTTTCGCCCGCCGGTGCTAACCGTTAGAATTTCGTCATGCATGGACCGATGGCAAGGAAAGAGGGGGGAAGCTGGCTCGATCGGCTGTGGGGCGGTGTCAACGATCCCCACACTTCCCAAGCTCACTATTTTGCGGCAATCGCCGCTGTCTTCTTCATGCTGCTCGCCGGCTGGGGCTTGCATCCCTGGCTGCACGACCGGGCTTCCTTCGTTATCTTCATCCCGGCGCTCCTCATCGCTGCAGGCTTTGGCGGACTCGGTCCAGGACTGCTCGCCACCTTTCTCAGTGTGGTGTTGGGCCTGCTTCTGATCGGTCGTAGCGAGCTGACCAACCCGGCGCTGCTCGAGGCCGCAATCTTCGTCATCGTCGGCGGTGGCATCTCCTGGTTTGGCGAACAACTTCGGCGCACCAGAATCAGGAGTCGTCGGAGTGCGCACGAGCTGAAGGCACGCGAGGCGCATCTTCGCTCGATCCTTGATACGGTACCGGATGCGACCGTTGTCATTTGCGAGAAAGGAACGATTCAATCGTTCAACGCGGCTGCGGAGCGGCTCTTCGGTTATCGCGAGGCCGCCGTCGTTGGGCGCAATGTCAGCCTTCTGATGCCGTCGCCCTATCGCGAGGAGCACGACAGCTATATTTCCCGTTATCTCAAGACCGGAGAGAAACGCATCATAGGAATCGACCGTGTGGTCACCGGTCTACGTAAGGATGACTCGACCTTCCCCATGAAACTCGAGGTGGGTGAGATGAAGTCCGGCGACCAGCGTTTCTTCACCGGGTTCATCAGCGACCTCACCGAGCGACAGGAAACAGAGCATCAATTGCATGGGCTCCAGACCGAGTTGGCACGCCTGTCGCGGCTGACGGCCATGGGTGAGATGGCCTCTACGCTGGCGCATGAAATCAATCAACCGCTCTCAGCCGTCTCGAACTATCTGCAAGGTTGCAACCGATTGCTGGAAACGATCGATCACCCTAACGCGGTCAAGGTCCGCGACGCGCTTGCCGAAACCACAAAGCAGACGCTGCGCGCCGGGCATATCATCCGCCAGTTGCGTGAGTTCGTCGCTCGCGGAGAGACTGAGAAGCGCCCCGAGAACCTGAGCAAGCTGATCGAAGAAGCGAGCGCACTAGCGCTCGTCGGCGCAAAGGAGGAGGGAGTCAAGACCTTGTTCCGCTACGCGAGCCACACCGACACGGTCTTGGTCGAGAAGGTCCAGATTCAGCAGGTTCTCTTGAACCTGATCCGCAACGCAATCGAAGCCATGCACGGTTATGATCGTAAGGAGTTGGTCGTAACCACGTCGGCACCTAAGGACGGCATGATCGAGATCAGTGTTGCCGACACCGGTCATGGTCTTTCGCGGGAAATCGCCGATCGTCTATTCCAGCCGTTCGTGACGACGAAGCCTGCCGGTATGGGTGTCGGACTATCCATCTCTAAGCGCATTATCGAAGCACACGGTGGTGAGATGTGGGCCGAACCCAACCCTGGTGGCGGAGCCAGATTCCGCTTCACTTTGGAGGTCGTGGCCGGGGAGGATAGCCTCGAATGACGACGAACGGTGTCGTGCATATCGTCGACGACGACGCGGCGGTGCGCCAGTCGCTGGCCTTTCTACTGAGCTCGGCCGGCCTGCCCGTTCGCCTTTACGATTCTGCCTCGGCCTTTCTCGCCGGCTTGGCCACGCCGCAGAATGGCTGTCTTATTACTGACGTCCGGATGCCGGGCATGAGTGGTATCGATCTCCTCAAAACATTGCGGGAGAAATCCTTTTCCATGCCTGCGATCGTAATTACCGGTCACGGTGACGTGCCGCTCGCAGTCGAAGCGATGAAGGCTGGCGCGGTCGACTTCATCGAGAAGCCGTTCGAGGAGAAGGAGCTCCTCGAAGCTGTCAAGCGCGCCCTTGAGCAGCGCTCCGACGAGAACGGTGATGAGAATGTAATAGCAGCCAGACTCGTCACTCTCTCGGAGCGGGAGAGGCAGGTGCTCGAGGGACTGGTTGCGGGCAATCCTAACAAGACCATCGCGCGCGGTCTTGGCATCAGTCCACGCACCGTTGAAGTCTATCGCGCCAATCTGATGGCCAAAATGCAGGCGAAAAGCCTATCGGATCTTATCCGCATGGCCATCCTTGCCGATGTGAAGCCTTCGGGTCGCGGATAGACGTTCCGCGCCAACCTCAAGCGTAATTTTCCACTCTTTGACGTGTCTCAAAGTTGCTGTTTCACAGCGGCGTAGTGTTTCGCCGAAACGTCGCTCGCGGTGCGCGAGCCATTCCGGAGGCTTCAGGTGCGAAAGGCAGGGACAGTTCTTATCGCCACCCGAGACGGGGTGCTGGCCGATTCCTTGCGCTTTTCGCTTGAGCTTGAAGGCTTCGAGGCGAGGCTGTGCGACGAGCTCAGCCTGTTTGCCGCGCTTGCACCCGCAGAGATGCCGGGCTGTCTCGTGCTCGATCAGGATGTGTTCGAGCACGTCCTCGATGGCGGCAATGATCGCCTCCTTGCTGGCAGTGCCGTCCCCGTCGTCTTGCTGGTCGAGTCCTTGACGGACCGCCTTGCCAAACGCGCGAGTCAGGCCGGCATTGCGAGCGTCGTGGAAAAGCCGCTGCTCGGCCGGGTTCTGCTGGACGCGATCGAAGATGCAATCGCCGGAGGCAGCCGGTTCAGTGTGGCAGAAAACGGCCGAAGCGAATGGTATCTCCCGCCGTTCCTACGTAGTTCTCCTTAAGAGACGGTCACGATTTCGGCACCTTCCGGCGAAGCGTACCTATCCTCTCACGCAGCGCGATTCTATGGGAGGATCACCGATGTTGTCCGAGGCTACCGTCGCCCAGTCATCCCATCTTCCAATTCCCGGCCCACTCCTTCCAGCCCGTAAGCCCGCAGAGATCTTCACTCTCACCGGAGTACCGATGAATTTCGGCCGCAATGGCGAGATTTTCGCCGAAGGCGAGGCCGCAGGTTACGTATATAAAGTGCTGTCGGGCGTGGTCCGCATCTCCAAGCTTCTGCCCGATGGGCGCCGCCAGATCAGCGCCTTCCATCTGCCGGGGGACATGTTCGGCTTCGAAATCGGCGAGCTTCATCACTGCTCGGCCGAAGCCGTGGTGCCCACCAAGGTCGTAGCCTTCAAATGGCAAGGCCTTCTCGGCGCAGGCACTTCGACCAGCCTCGTGCGTGAGCTTCTCACCAGGACCATGATCGGTCTCAGGCACACCCAGGACCATCTCCTCCTGCTCGGCCGCAAGAACGCACTCGAACGGCTTGCCGCCTTTCTCCTCGAGATGGCCGATCGTTCGGGCTCGACCGAGGTGCTCGACCTCGCCATGCCGCGCCATGACATCGCTGACTATCTCGGACTGACCTTAGAGACTGTCTCGCGCATGTTCGCCGAGCTTAAGGGGATGGGGCAGATCAAGCTCGAATCGGCCCGCCGCGTGCATCTCCTCGATATGGACAAGCTGAAAGCCATGGCAGCCTGAGGGCTTCTGTCGCAGCTTTGCCCGGAAAGTGCCTTGCTCTTTGTACACGGCCCGCATCTCTATATA
>JBLMXO010000273.1:0-13625 GCA_050257815.1 Actinomycetota bacterium | reverse complement strand
AGACGGCGGTCCGGGCCCGATTCGGCGGTGGCTCCAAAAGCTGGGTTTCTGACGGATTGGCGCAAGCAGCGCTTCGGATTGCAACTGATGATCGCCGCTCTCACCCGAGGGCGGCGATCTCGTTTTGCGTGACGGCTTGGGTGTGAAGGGCGGTCGCGATCAGAGCGCCCTTCGCCTCAGTCGCCTTAATTGCGGCGAGGTCTCCCGCGTTGCGCACGCCGCCGCCCGAGAACACCGCGCGGTCATCGGCCACATCGAGAATAGTGCGGAGCCGCTCGAGATCGGGCCCGTTACCAGTGCCGACGCGGGCAAGATCGATGGCGAGCAGCCGGCTCGGCCACAGCCCTGGATCGCTGAACAGAGCCTCAGGTCCCCGCTCCCCGTCGGACCCTCGGTCGAGCGAAAGCACCACACTGTCCCCGAACGCGGCGTGGATCTCGCGCCAGTCATCGACCGCTTCGAGGCTTTCGCTGCCGATGACAAGTGTTGCGCCGAGTGGCAGCCAGAAGGCGCAATCGGCGACATCGGAGAAGCCGGCATCGACCCAAAGCGTCGTGTCGGGCAAGGCATAAGAGAGCCCGCGCACGAGCTCGAAATGATTGCCGGTGCCCTCGATCGCATCGAGATCGGCGACATAGAGCGCCGGGGAGCCGGTTGCGGCGAGCAGCCCACGGGCGATGGCCGCCGGGTCGTCGGCCGAACCAAAGGGGCTCATGATTGGCGCGTAATCGGCCCGCCGGCCCGCCACCGCATGGACCGCAACGCCACCTTTCAAGTCGAGAACCGGGATGACCGTGAACCTGCTCATGGGGCTCATTTAGGCTATCTCTCGCGTCACGCCTAGGATCTTGCGAGGCTAGCCCGGCCACAGGGGGGCTCACGTCTATTTGCTGGATCGGCATTAATCGGTATCACCAGCACGATGAATACAAAGGAAAAGATGGCTCCGATCGTTGGCTGGGATCTGGGCGGTGCCAATCTCAAGCTCGCGCGCGTCGAAGGAGGCCGCATCGCGGCGGTGGTGCAAATCCCCTGCCCCGTCCGTCAGGACCGCGGCAAGTTCGATGCGGCGCTCAAGGAAGCGCTTGCGCTCTGCCCCCCCTCCGCCCGCCATGCGGTCACGATGACGGGCGAGCTGTCTGACGTCTTCTCAGACCGCGCCGAGGGCGTCGCTTATCTCGTCCGCATGATACGAAGCGCGGTTGGCAACAATACGCTGTTCTACGGCGGCCGCGCCGGCTTCCTGTCCGCCAAAGAGGCAATGGCGCCGCCGCTCGACGTGGCCTCTGCCAATTGGCACGCAAGTGCGCAGCTTATCGCTCGTCATTGCAGGAGCGGACTCTTCGTCGATATCGGCACTACCACCACCGATCTGATCCCGCTCGCGTCGGGTCATCCGGCGACAAGAGGTTATACCGATGGCGAGCGACTTGCCGCGCGGGAGCTCATCTATGCCGGTGTCGTGCGAACGCCGGTGATGGCGTTCTCGCGCTTCGCGCCCTTCGGCGACACGGTTCAAGGCATCGCCGCCGAGCGCTTTGCCACCATGGCCGACGTCTATCGTCTGACCGGAGAGCTTCCCGACGACGCCGACCCCTACCCGACGCCCGATCTTGGAGGGAAGAGCAAGGAGGAAAGCGGCGTGCGGCTTGCGCGCATGCTCGGGCGCGACGCCTCCGAGGCGCCGCTCAAGGTCTGGATCGAGCTTGCCTCCTTCTTCGCCGGATTGCAGATCGACGAGCTCGTTCAGGCTGGTCGCTCGCTCGCTGAACGCGAGACGTTAGCGACCGAAGCGCCAGTGATCGGGGCCGGTTGCGGGCGCTTCCTCGCACGCCGCCTCGCAGCGGATCTCGGCCGCCCTTACCGCGATTTTGCAGAAATCATCGATTGCCGACCCGAAGCGCGCGAGATGGCCGCCCGCTGTGTGCCGGCCGTTTCCGTGGCCCTTCTCGCGATGTCAATGGCCTGATGCCCGCTGTTTTTTTCCTCGAGACGCGCTACATAGACAGCGGCCATCGGGCTTAGGAGAATCCCTTTATGTCAGAAGTCGCCGCCGACGATCACGACGACATCATTTATCCATCCGCTATTCCTTTCGTTCTGGTGCACCTCGCCTGCTTTGCTGCCTTCTGGTCCGGCATCACCTGGCAGGCGGTGGCGATCTGCATCGCGCTCTATTGGCTGCGCATCTTCGCTATCGGTGCCGGATATCACCGCCTGTTTTCGCATCGGGCATTTTCCACCAGCCGCGCCTTCCAGTTCATCCTCGCCTTTCTCGCCCAGAGCACCGCGCAGAAGAGCGTGATTTGGTGGGCGTCAAAACATCGCCACCACCACCTCTACTCGGATACCGAGACCGACGTGCATTCGCCGCGCCACAAAGGCTTAGTATACAGCCATCTCGGGTGGATCTTCGCCCGCAAGCACGACAAGGCAGATTTCGACAAGGTGGCGGATCTGATGCGCTATCCCGAGCTCATGTGGCTGCACAAATTTGAGCTCCTGCCCCCGCTCCTTCTCGGCGCATTCTGTTTCCTCATCGCCAGCTGGCCCGGGCTCGTGGTTGGCTTCTTCTGGAGCACGGTCCTCGTCTATCACGCCACGTTCTGCATCAATTCGCTCGCGCATGTGAGCGGCACGACGCGCTACGTAACGGGCGACGACTCGCGCAACAATTGGCTGCTCGCCGTCTTCACCATGGGCGAAGGTTGGCACAACAACCACCACGCCTTCCAAGCCAGCGTACGGCAAGGGTTCAAGTGGTGGGAATACGATCCGACCTATTACCTCCTGGTAGCCTTGTCTTGGATCGGACTCGTGTGGGATTTGCGCTCGCCGCCCGAAGCAGTCCTGCGCAACGAGCAGAAGCTCGGCGTCGCCGTCATCAATCGTGCCGCTGAGCAGCTCGCGGCGCATTTCAACTCCGAACGGATCGCCGCGGCCATCGCCTCTGCGCTACACGCGGCTGAGCTGTCTGCCGTTAGGAATACGCTTGCGCGAGCGCAAAACCGCGCGTCCGAGGTGATCGCGTCGCTGCACTTACCCCACATTCCTGCGCGGGAGGAGTTCTTGCATCAGGCAAGGGCGATGTTCGCCAAGACGAGGTCGCTCGACGAAATCGTCGATCGCGCCCATGAGCTCCTGCTCGCGTCGGTCGGCATGCGGCTCGCCGCCCTCAGAGAAAGCCAAACTTAGCCGGCTCAATCGTTTGTTTTGCAGACGAGTGCGCCTCCTCGCGAGAGCGGAATTTGATTCCCGCGACCGACAAAGAGGCGCTCCGTCGGCGAGCTTCGGCGGTTACTGCTGCGGCCGAGGTGTGCTCGCCACACTTGGGGGAAGAATCGGGTACGTGACCTGCGGTTGTTCCCCTGTCGTGGACTTCAGAAACGCCACGATCTTGTCGACATCCACATCTGTCAGCGACTTGCCAAGCTGATCAGTCGCCATGATGCCGACGGCCTGGGTCAGATCCCACACCTGGCCGGTGTGAAAATAGGGCGTCGTCAGCTCCACATTGCGCAATGGCGGAACGCGGAACACATACTGGTCGCTCACCGATTTTGTAACCGCAAATCGCCCTTTGTCGTTGGGTGGCAGGATATCGGCACCCGGCCTCTCGACGACACCGAATGGGGCATACATCTGACCGCCGATATTGATCCCCGAATGACAGCTGGCGCAGCCTGTCGAGATGAACAGCTGAAGGCCAGCTTGCTGCTCGGGAGTCAGCGCATTTTGGTCACCGCGGAGATATTTGTCGAACGGCGAATTTGGTGTGGTGAGCGTCGTTTCGAAGGCGGCAATTGCCGTGACGACATTCGGCATAGTGATGGGATCTTTGTCGTCGGGGAATGCAGCCTGGAACAGCGGTGCATAACCTGGGATGGCCTTGAGCATTTCGATGGCATGCTCGTGGGTGATACCCATCTCAATGGGGTTCTGAATGGGCCCCCCTGCCTGGGCTTTGAGGTCCTCGGCTCGCCCATCCCAGAATTGCGCGATGTTGAACACGGCATTGAGCACGGTCGGCGCATTGCGCCCCCCTCTCTGCCAGTTGTGTCCGATCGAGGTGGACAGTGCATCGTCTCCGCCCAGTCCGATCTGGTGGCAGGTATTGCAGCTGATATTGTGGCTCTTCGATAGGCGTGGATCGAAGTAGAGATCCTTGCCGAGCGCGACCATTGGCGGCGTCGCGTTCACACCTTTGACCGCCGGCGGCTCTAGGGGAATCGGCTGGAACAGAGCCTGAGCCTGCTTCATCAAAAGATCGTCGTCCGCAAGTGCCCAGGAGGTGAGTCCTGTCAGAACCAGCAACACTGCCAAGGACGTTCGTGCACGCATAGTTGGATCTCCTTCTCTCAGCAAACCCTGTCTCGTGAAATGTGAGGCGCGGCGGCTTGGCCGCTCGGCGATGGCTGGTGCGCGGCAAACACCAAGGTCGCTTCGAAACCGTCGCTTCGGCCAGGCGCCGGGGATGAGAGATCGAGCCGGCCGCCAGCCTGACGCATGATCTCCTCGACAATCGCAAGACCAAGGCCCGTTCCTGAACCACGTCCGCCGCGCTCGAACCGCCGTTTCAGGATCGCAAGCTCTTCCTTGGCGATGCTTGGCCCGACATTGATGACGTGCACTGTGGCGCCGGGGCCAACCACAATCTCGACCCTGCCATCAGCGCTGCCATGACTCAGTGCATTATCGATGAGATTTTGCAGCGCTATGCCGAGCGCATCTGGATCAATGGACGCGATGTGGCCCGCATTCCGCACAGCGAAGCTGAGACGCGATGGCAATTGCGGTCTTCTCAAATAGTCCTCGACAATCAGGTGAGTTATGGCGGCAAGATCGGTCTCGGTGCGCGCCAAGCCCACGCCCGCTTCGGCCCGCGCGAGCTGCAATATCTTCTCGACACGGCGCCCGAGCTTACCGAGCGTGGCGATGAGTTGGGTGGCGCGGGCATGGTCGGGACTCCCGCGCAAGCCTGCTGCAATAAGCTCGGCTTGTGCGCGGGCGGCCGCGATGGGCGTGCGAAGTTCATGCGCACTATTGGCGGCAAATGAGCGTTCTGCCTCGAGCGCCGCCTTGAGACGTTCAAGTAATCGATTGATGTCGTGGATGATGGGAGTCAGTTCTTCGGGAAGACCGTGAGCTTCGATCGGCTCGAGGTTTTCCCCGTCACGTTTGCTGATCTCACGTTTGACCTCGAGGATTGGGCGCGTGGTGCGCTGAACGGTCCAGTAGACGGCGAGAGCTGCCATCGGCAGCAGACCTATCAGGGGTGTGGCGAGCCCAAGCCACAAGGACCTCGCGGCTTCCTTGCGCTCCTCCGGCAACTCGGCCACCTGCACGTAGAGGCTCTTGTCGGCAGCGGCTTGAGTGAAGTAGCGGCGGCCATCATGATCGGAGAAGCCTTCGATAAGTGGCACCCGGAAAGGCTCGGCCGGCGCGTCGTGCGAGCGCAGGATTACGCGCCCGGCACGATCACGAACCTGATAGTAGAGGTGCTCTTTGTAGACCGTGGACGGAAACGGATTGGGGAGCTGCTCTTCTTCGTCCTCGTCGCTGCGGGCAGCTATGTCGTTAAGCGCAAGCGGCAAGATGCGCTCCGCGGTCTCCTGCAAGGCACTGTCGAAGATCTCGTCGAGCTCATGCCCGATCGAAATAGCCGCAATCGCCGTACCGACCAGCCATAACCCGCCGATGAGAACGGCGAGAATGCCGATCAGCCTGCGGGTCATTCTCCACGGCCGCATGCCTCACGACTCCAAGCGGTAGCCAAGGCCACGAACCGTGCGGATCGCGGACGCGCCAAGCTTCTTGCGCAACCTGCTGACATAGACTTCGACGACGTTGCTCTCGATCTCGGCGCCGAACGCGTAGAGTGCCTCCTCGAGCTGGGCCTTCGAGAAGGTCCCACCAACGCGCTGAGCCAGGCAATCGAGCAGTGCCCATTCACGCGCTGTCAGTGTCACCTCCCGGTCACCGCGCCAGGTCTTGCGCGCCGTTTGATCGATGAGAAGCTTTCCCGCCCGGACCGTTGGACCAGCGGTGGCAGTGGATCGCCGCTGAACTGCAAGAATACGCGCGACGAGTTCGTCCAGATCGAAGGGCTTGACGATATAATCGTCGGCGCCGGCGTTGAGGCCTTCGATCCGGTCGCGGATCTGATCACGTGCCGTGATGATGATGACCGGGCGCCTGTCCTCTCTTTTGCGCAGCTTGCGCAAGAGATCGAGGCCGCGTCCATCGGGCAAATGCAAATCGAGAAGCACTAGCCCATAGTCGACTGCGCGCAACGCAGCCTCGGCGTCATCAAGCCGCTGCACCCAATCTACGGCGTGATTGGAGCGCTTGAGATGCGTAGCTACGGCCTCGCCGAGCACCGGTTCGTCCTCAATCAACATAATTCGCATGGGGCCTTCGACGCCTTCCTTTGAGGAGGTGCGCCCTCAACCTTACGGGAACCTGAAAACGGGCATTCGCGACCTTCAGGTGCGTGTCAGCGGCCTCACTTAGCTTCGTGCCATCGTCAATTCCTTGATGGAGGTCATGATGACTCGCATTCTCATCCCAATCGCCGCCGCTCTCGGTGTGATGACCGCTACCGCGGCCTTCGCCGGCGAAAAATGCTCAGTTCCCAAAGCAGAATGGCAGCCTGAACAGGCCCTTCGCCAAAAACTGGAGGGGGCCAAGTGGAAGATCAACCGCATCAAGACCGACGAGGGCTGCTACGAGGTCTACGGCACCGACGCCAACGGCAAGCGCGCCGAGACCTATTTCGATCCCAAGACGCTCGATCCTGTCGAACTCAACTCGGCCGAGGCCGAAGAGGACGAGTAACGAACATGGCGACGGCTAGGGTTTGGGATCCATTCGTGCGCATTTTTCATTGGAGCCTGGTGGCGAGTTTCGCCGTGGCCTGGATAGCGGGCGACGATTGGAAAGCGCTCCATATCTGGGCTGGCTATGCGGCCAGCGCTCTGATTGCGATGCGGATCGTCTGGGGCGTGGTTGGCACGCGCTACGCGCGCTTCAGCCAGTTCACAAAATCACCCCTTGCCGTCGCCAGCTACCTTCGTGACGTCATCACCGGCCGCGAAGCGCGCTATCTCGGCCACAACCCGGCGGGAGGAGCGATGATCATGGCATTGCTCGTCACGCTCACCGGGCTTTGCCTCTCGGGCTGGCTCCTGACGACCGATGCCTATTTCGGGTCGGAATTTATGGAAGATCTGCACGAGATGCTGGCCAATGTCGCTCTTGCTCTTGTGGGACTTCATGTTGCCGGCGTTGCGCTGGCGAGCCTTCACCATCGTGAGAACCTCGCGCGCGCAATGGTGACGGGCACCAAGCGTGCCCCTGCCTCAGGTGACATCACTTAAGCATCTGCTCCTAGAGACCTAAAGCCCTTAAGCTGCTTCGGTGGGCCTTGCCGCTGCCCTTTTGCTGGAGGATGTTCCACGGACATCCATGAGCGGAGCCAAGGATACATGCCTGGAACGAAGGGCTGGCAGCTACGCGATACTGAGCGTCTGATCGAAGGCAACAAGGCCCTACTCGGCGAGAAACATGACGTTGTCGCCGTCACGCGTATCAGGAACGAGTCGCTCATTTTTCCCGACACGCTCGATTATCTCGCCAAGCATGTTGGCGCGATCATCGCCTATGACGATGCGAGCACCGATGAGACCGTGGGTCTACTGCGGGAGCATCCCAGGGTCGCGCTGATCGTCGCGAACACCGCCTGGGAGCAGGATGTCGCGGCGCGACGCCTCGCCGAGGGCCGGCATCGCGGGCTCCTCCTGCAAATGGCGCGCGAAGCGATGCAGTTCGATTGGATGCTTTGCTTCGATCCCGACGAGCGCATCACCGGTGATGTCAAAGGATTTCTCTCACAGGCCCCCGAAGAGGTCGACGGGGTCAGGGTGAAATTGTTCGACGCCTATATGACGGCAGACGACCATGAACCATTCGGCGCCAACAGCCAGCTACTTGATTTCCGGCGTTATTTCGGTCCAGAGCGGCGCGACATTCTCATGTTTTGGCGCAACCGCCCCAAGATTCATTTCGCCCAGCACCACGCGCGCGAGCCGGGCGGGCTCGAAGTTATCGCCACCGATCTTTATTGCCAGCATTACGGCAAGTCACTCTCGCTCGATCACTGGGAGGAGACCTGCGACTATTACATCAAGCACTTTCCCTACGAGACCTATGGCAAGAAGTGGACCGAGCGCAAAGGCAAGGGCATCCACACCGAGTCCGATTTCCAGCGTCCGCTTTACCGGTGGGGCGATGAGCTCTTCGCCAACGCGATCAAGATCGAGCGCTGAGCGTCAGAGCATCGGCGTGAAGATCGAGCGGAGCTTCTCGAGAGCGCGCATGCGTCCGGCGGCGCGACGTCGCTCGATGCCCTCGCTCGAGAAATCGCGAAAGCCGTAGGGGTCTTGCGTGTCATCGGTGGAGAGCGAGATCTCGACCGTATTGACGTGCTTATACCTCCGCGCCGCTTCCACCTGCTGGGCGACGTCGGGCGGAAGTTCGCCCGGCACGAGCGCAGCAAGGGACTCGATCGTGGCGACGAGCTCGTTGATGCGCCCGGCCGTCTTCTTATCCTGCTGCGTGCGATTGCCGAATCTGAGTTGATTGATGCGCTCGTTCACCTCAAGCAGCGAGTTGGGGCGCGTGGCCTCGCTGGGGAAGAGATTCATGATGACGAGCACGCGGTCAACGTCCTCGCCTGGATCAAACGCGTCGATCGCGTCGCCGAGCGGCGTGTTGTCAACCAGCCCTCCGTCCCAGTAGGCGTGAAGCTCGCTCCCCTCCTTGATGTCGGTCCACGGAAATTGCGGCGGCAGGCTACCGCTCGCGAGCACATGGCGCGGGGAGATCGTGGTTTGCGTGGTCTTGCCGACCGGCCGGTTGGAGAATCTCTTCAATTCGCCTTTCTCCACGTCGACGGCGGTGACGACGAAGGCGGTCTCGCTCCGGTTAAGCGCATCGAAGTCGACATGCTCGGCGAGCGTCGCAAGCAGCGGGTTGGTGTCGTAGACATAAGTCCAGCTCGATAGCGCGAGCAGGTCGGGCCGTATCGAATAGAAGCGCGGCAGGCCGTAGAGCGACAGGTCGCGTGCGATCCGCGCCGGCCAGAAGAAGGGCGTAGAGAGCGCAAAGTCGTTCCATAGCGCAGCCAGACGGCGGCGGGCATCGAGGCGATTGGCTGAGCCGACGATGCAGGCGGCATTGACGGCGCCGATCGACACGCCAGTGACAGCCTTGAGGGTGACCTTGTGGCCTTTGGCCACTGCCGCATCGATCAGCTCCAACAGAGCGGTGATGGCGCCATATTCATAAGCACCGAGCGCACCGCCACCTTGCAGCACAAGCCCGATCTCAGTCGTGTCGGATGTGGTGGCCATGGCCTCGAAACGTTTGCCGCACCCGAACATTATAGTCCCAATGGGGCGAACAGGTGGAAAGAGCTTGTTGGCCCTGACGCGCAATCTTTCACGCAGGCGCGCTCAAGGCGTGCTAGCAAGGGAGCGAGAACAAACTCGGGAGGTTCGATGCGTTGCGGTCCTGCTTTCATGACGGCCTTGGTCCTTGGCGGTATTGGCTGGTCGGCACTCGCAAGCGCCGCGTCACTCCCCATTCCTGGCGCGCGAGCCTTCGGCCCCCCTCCCGCTAGGGTCGAGCAGATCGGCTATTGGAAGCGCTACTGCAGGTTCAATAACTGCACTGGTCCTAATGTCGTCGTCGTGCAGCCGACCGCGCCCGCTGTCGTCGCCACAACGCCGCCTGTGGTTGCCACCGAGAACCCGCCCATCGTCGCCATCGTGCCGGTTCGTCCGGTGAGCTGCGGCGAGTTCCATTATTGGAACGGCTCGGCCTGCGTCGATGCGCGCTACAACAATCCGTATCTCGGCCCGCGCTAGGCCCTAGAGCCTAAGCTCTTAGGGCGGCGTTTCGTCGGTTGCCGGGGCGCGCGGCCTCAGTCTTGGGTTCACCCCGGTGATGCTGCCGAGATAGTTCAGGATCGCCTCGACCTGGTCGGGCGAGAATTGGATCTGAGGCATGTCTCGGTGCCGCGAGCCCATACCTTCCGCGAAGCCTTCCTCGAGCTGCTCGATCGGATATTTGAGATAGACCTGCCGGAGCGGCGGCGCCTTCGGAAGAGGACTATCGCCGGTCGCCGCGAGCGAATGGCATTTGGCGCAATGCGCTTCGAGGATCGCCTTGCCGGCAGCGGCGCTGGTGTCGGCGGCGGCAAGCGCGCGAGCTGTGCCCACCGCAAGCAGCGCGGCGAAAGCCGAAATCCAGACAAGCGCGAGAGGTCTCGCCACCATGGCACCCCGCCATTGGACGACTGCCCAAGTTGGAGGAATCAAGCCTACTCCTCTCACGCCTGACCGCATAGGGACGCGTCGTCGCCGTCACGCGGCTGGCGATCTTAGCGTGCAAAGCCCGTAATGATCGTAGATGACCGACTGCATGGAGCGCTCAGGCCAATAGGTGCGGAACAGCTTGCCCACGGTGGTCGCGTCGGCAACCGCGAGCCCCGCTTCGCGTGCGAGCGCCGGCAGATCGTGGAAGCCGAAGGTCCAAGGCGCGCCCATGGCGGCGAAGCGCTCGACGAAAGCAGTCGCCCCCGCATCTCCAGTTGTCATATTGACCACGGCCTCGTCCATATAGTCGAAGGAGATGGCGAAGCTCCGCAGATGGTCCTTGAGATCGTGCAAGACCTTCATCACGTGGGCGCGCGTGAGATACATCGTGTTGCCCTCCCAGATAAAGAAGGACGGCAGGCTCGTGTCGAAGCCGTTGGCGGTGAGGAGTGGCATCACGCCGGAGGCCACATAATTGCCGGGGATCAACGTCATCGGCGCATCGATCCGGTTCGCCGCGTAACGCGCCCTCTTCAAGTCCATCGTGCCGGCGTCATCGATCTCGAAATAAGCGACGCCTGAATTGCGCTTCCTCACCGCGCGGGTGTCGAGGCCTGAACCCAGGATCACCACCTGCTTGCAGCCTCGCGCGATCTGCTCACCGAGCCGGTCGTCGTAATAGCGGGTTCTGAGCCGCGGCATGTGTTCGCCGGCGGGGAAATCGGCCCTGATGGCATCCGCCGCCGCGCGGGTCCGCGCATCGAGGAAGATACCGACAATGGGATCGACATAGAGGGGGTGAGGCTCCTCGTTCTCGCGGGCGCGAAACTCCGCGACAACAAACGCCGTGCCTGTGACTTCTCTCACTTCGTTCATGCGCGCTCCTCGACGGTCCCGTTGCCCCGTCTAACGATCTTCCATGACGAAGGTCCTAACGGGGCTCAAGCGGACGCGTGCTTGTAATGGTCCTCGATCTTCTCGATCAAGAGGCGCCAGGCCTCGTGCTCGCGGGGGCCTGCCGTCTTCTCCACGGCAGTCTGAAGATAGGCGAGCTCGCGCTCGATCTTCTCACGCGGCAGCATGTGCAGGCGGGTGGCAAGGATCGCCGCCTCGATCACGGCGGCTTGCGCCCGGTTGAAGCCCAGGAACGGCGCGTGCGTCGCTTGATGCACCACGCGGCAATGGAAGCGCGGCCGTTGCTCGTCCTCTTCTATTGCCTCGACCTTAAGCTCGGCGTGGGCAAGCGCTCCGTCCAGCACGACGCCGGGCACGTGGGTCGCGGGCCGCGTCGGCCAGTCCTTGTTCCCTGTCAGGCAACCGGCGAAGACGAGCACGTCATCGGTGAAGCTGGCCACGGCGGAGGGTGTGGCGCGGAGATTGTCGAGCGTGGTCGAGGGGCGGAACGGCGCGATGATCCAACCCGCGGAATCCTCCTTGCCTTCGAGCTTGGTGGCGATGAGGCCGAGCGGGGCGATATGCACCTTCCCCTCATCGCTCAGCGTGGTGACGATGCATTCGCGAATCATCGGCATCGGTTTCTAGGCTCCTCCCTCCCCCTGCAAGGGGGAGGGTCGGGGTGGGGGTCGTCGCAGACGCAGTTTAGCAGGCATTGACCCCACCCCGCTTGCAAGCAAGCCGACCTCCCCCTTTCAGGGGGGGGATTTGGGCTTCTTCTTGGCGACCAGAGTATGCCCGGCCTCCTTCAGGCGCGACTTGTCGTCGACCGGCGCGTCCGCGGCAACTCCCCAATCGAGCGGCTCGTCCTGGGCATAGCGCTTGCCGAGGCGCCAGGCGGTCTCGGCCTTGGCAAGCTCGGTGCCGAGATAGAAGGCATGCGCCCCGTCCTCCTCGACGCCGAGCTTGGGGAACAGGTCGAGCGCGCTCTGCCCCACGTGATGGCCGTCGCGGTTATAGACATGGATGCCGTCCTCGGCGATCTCGACGCGGAAATTCTTGTCGCGCACGGCGGCAGCGTTCTCGGCGATCTCTGCAGGCGTGAGCGGAAAGGGTTTTTTCGCATGCAGCGCGAGTAGCCCGTCGGCATAGTCCTTGGGCAGGTCGTGGTCCGCGCGCGAGGCATACATCATGCGGCGGGCGAGATCATGCTCCTCGACGGTACGGCGCGTGTGCGGGCTCACCTGCACCACGAGCACGTTCCTGATGTGGAGCTCCGATGCGACGCCGATGAGGACGGCGGTGATGCCGGTCGTGTCGGCGTCGGTCAGCTCGGTCAGATTGCCGGTGCCCATCAAGATCTCGGCCTTGGGCCGCTCGCGGCGCAACTCGGCATAACGCTCGAGCGAGCGCATGAAGCCGAAATTGATGGGATCGAGCACGGGATCGACGAGATACTTTCGTCCCTTTTTGTCGAGCGCATCCATGGCGCGATAGAGCGAGGCCATGTCGCCGTGCTCCTTGGGGATCAGCACCGGAATCGATGAGACTTGGTCAGCGACGCGAAGCGTCTCCTCGTTGAGGCTGAGCAGGTAATCGGCGCCCGCCTTGCCCCCGCGGAGCAGCTCGTCGGCATCGGCGGAATCGACGCTGACTCGATAGCCCTTGTCCTTCAGCGTCTCGACCGCCTGTTCGAGATGCGGGAATGGCGTATCTGGAAGGCAGCCGAGATCGATCACGTCGGCGCCCTTCTGGCAGTAGTCTTGCGCGCGGGCGACGATGGCCTCGACGGAGAGCGCCGAGGCATCGACGATCTCGGCGAAGATGTTGATGTCGTACTTGGTCATGTCCGAGGCCTTGCGCGCGCGGCCGAAGAAGGTCGGGATGTCCTTGAGCTCATCGGGCCCGCGCAGGAAGGGCACGCCGAAGCGTCCGCTCAGGCGCTCGATGTCGGCGCGGCAACGGCCGGGGAGCATGATCTTGTCGGCTTCGACCGGCTTCGGCAGGCGGCGCAGGATGATGTCCTCGGTCATCAGCGCTGCGACCTTGACGCCGATATCGAGCACCTTCCAGTCGAAGCCGGCATCGTTCATGGCTTCGAGCACAGCCTCGAGCCGGTTCGTCGCCAACTGCCCGGTCAGGAACAGGATGCTCTCAGCCATGGGGGCTTGCACTCATTGAGGTCCGCCGCCCTTCTACCGTGCTTTGCGGGTGATGCGCGAGACTATGAAGCCTCACCTCGGCCTCCGTGTCATGCCCGCGCAAGCGGGCATCCAGTAACCACCGGTCTCCCGATAAGGCAAATGCGGTGGTTACTGGATTGCCCGGTCAAGCCGGGCAATGACAAGGGAT
>JBLMXO010000272.1:0-9426 GCA_050257815.1 Actinomycetota bacterium | reverse complement strand
GGCTGCGCTCATCGCTATAGCAAGGCAGCGCCGCCGCAGACTTGTTGCTCTCGAAAGCTTTGCGCAACGCCGAGTCGGGCCGAAGATTGCCGGCCTCGACGATAAGGGTGTTGTCGAAGGGTGAGGCCAGCAGAGCCTTCAGGCTTGGCACGTCAAGCCGTGCTCCAGCGGTCACCCTTACGATTTGGCTTGCGGCGAACATCGGCCGCGTACGGAGCTCGACCTCTAGCCGAGCCGGATCTTCGGCGAGATCGCGATCGTCAAGCCGGACGATCTCGGCATTGCCCGACGCGCGCTTGGCGAACGTGGCCGCCAGCGCATTCGCCCTTTCGCTGACGAGGCCTGCGTCAGGACCATAGATCAGTACGGCCCGGCAAGACGGGTCGGGCGATCTGAGAAAGCTTGCGACGGCTGCTGCTTTGTAGGCGACCATGATCGTTGGATGTCATCCCGCGACGGCGAGCACATCGAAGTCGTTTGCTCTAGCGAAAGTCCCAGAATGCCCACTCGCGCCGGGCAACGGAGGGGATCTACGCCGTGGTGGCGAGATAGGCCGCGATCCTCGTCTTGATGCTCTCGGCAACCGTGGTTGCTGCGCGGTTCTCGGCATCGTAGCGGGCGCGCACATTGGAGAAGATCTCCTGGAAGCGGTTATACGGCGCCCGAGAGACCGCAACTCCTGTCAGCACGGTCTGCCCGTTGGTAGAGTCGATGAGCTTGTAGGTGGCGTTGAGCTCATAGACCTCACCCGTCGCATCGCCGCTGATCTGCACGAGCTGACTGGTCACATGCTCCTTGATGGCGATGTCGAGGTGGTAGCGCGGTGCGGGCGCGTTGCCGCCGCCGGTATTCTCGAAGATGAGCTCATTGCGCACCCGTTGCCCGACCCGGCCAGGGATCGGATTGATGTCGACCGCCGCCATGACCTCGGTGAGCCTGGCGCCGCCGGCTGTCGTCCCGCCGTAGAGCGGCTGAAAGCCGCAGCCGGCAAGGGCTGCTGCGCCCGTGCACAGCACGGCAGCGATGGCAAGGCTACGCCACCACATTGACGATCCTCTGCGGCACGATCACGACCTTCTTAATTTGACGTCCCCCGATGGCGCGCACGACATTTTCGAGCCTGAGCGCCGCAGCCTCAATATCTTCCTTCGCGGCGTCCCGCGCAATCGTCAATTCATCCCGCCTCTTGCCGTTCACCTGGACGGCAATGGTGATGGTGTCCTCGACCAAAAGGGCCGAATCGGGCCGTGGCCAAGGCTCTTCCGCCAAGAGCCGATCATAGCCGAGAAGCTCCCAGCAGTCTTCGGCAAGGTGCGGCATCATCGGGGCGGAAATGCGGGTGATCAGCTCGGCAGCCTCGCGAATCGCGTAGCGGAGCCCCGAATCGGCCTCGCTCGCTGGGTTTTGCAATCCGGTGGAGAGGGCGTTGGCAAGCTCGTAGATCTGGGCCACGGCGGTGTTGAAACGGAGTCGCTCGATCGCGGTTGTCACGGACGCGACACTTCGATGAGTGGCGCGGCGGAGCGTTTCTGCCTCAGGACTAAATTCCTGGGGCAACAGAGTGCCTTTCGCCGGTCCCTTGGCCGCAGCCTCGCGCACCAACCGATACACGCGCTGGATGAAGCGATGCGCACCCTCGACGCCCGCTGCCGTCCACTCGATATCACGCTCGGGTGGTGTGTCGGACAGCATGAACCAGCGCGCCGTGTCGGCACCGTAGGCCTGGATGATGCTGTCCGGATCGACCACGTTCTTCTTCGACTTCGACATCGATTCGACCGCGCCGACGGTGATCGGCTCTCCGGTCTTGGCGTGCACGGCCTTGCCGTCGCGGCGCGTCACCTCATCGGCGAACACCCATTTTCCGTGTCCGTCCTTATATGTCTCGTGCGTGACCATGCCCTGGGTGAAGAGGCCAGCGAACGGTTCATCGAGTGGCGCGTAACCTGTCTTATGCATGGCGCGGGTGAAGAAGCGCGCATAGAGGAGGTGCAGGATCGCGTGCTCGACGCCGCCGATATATTGATCGACCGGCATCCAATAGCCGACCGCGTTGGTATCGACCGGCTCACGCGCATGCGGCGAGCAGAAGCGGGCGAAGTACCACGACGAATCGACGAACGTATCCATGGTGTCGGTCTCGCGCGTCGCAGGGCCGCTGCATTGCGGGCAGGTAACATGCTTCCAGGTCGGATGGCGATCGAGTGGATTGCCGGGCTTGTCGAACGTCACATCGTCCGGGAGCTTGACCGGCAAGTCGCTCTCCGGCACCGGCACGATGCCGCAGGTCGGGCAATGGATCATGGGGATCGGGCAGCCCCAATAGCGCTGCCGCGAGATGCCCCAGTCGCGTAAGCGGTACTGCGTCTGCCTGACGCCGACGGGCTTGCCTTTCACATGCTTCGCCGCAAGCACGTCTGCCATCTTCTCTTTGGCGGCGGCCACGTCGAGCCCATCGAGAAAGCCCGAATTGATCAGCGTGCCGGCGCCGGTGTAGGCCTCGTCGCCGATCACGAAGTCGCCGCGATCCATGCCCTCCGGCAGCACAACGGGGATCACCGGTAAGCCTTGACTCCGCGCAAATTCGAGGTCGCGTTGGTCGTGCGCCGGGCAGCCGAAGATCGCTCCGGTGCCATATTCCATCAGAATGAAATTCGCGATGTAGACGGGAAGCACGGCGCCCTCGATCACGGGATGATGCACACGCAAGCCCGTATCGAAGCCCTTCTTCTCCTGCGTCTCGATCTCCTCAGCCGTGGCGCCCCCGCGCTGACACTCGGCGATGAACGCGGACGCCTTGGCATTGCTCTCGGCGATTGCCTTCGCCAGCGGATGGTCCGGCGCGATGGCAATGAAGCTCGCGCCGAACAGCGTGTCGGGCCGCGTGGTGAAAACCTCGATGAGATCGTGACTCTTAGGCGCGCTGATCGTCTCGAAGCGGACGAGCATTCCCTCCGAGCGCCCGATCCAGTTGGCCTGCATCAGCCGCACCTTCTCCGGCCAGCGCTCGAGCTTCTTGAGCGCATCGAGCAGGTCTTGCGCATAGTCGGTGATCTTGAACACCCACTCGGGCTGCTCGCGCTGCTCGACCAGCGCGCCGGAACGCCAGCCGCGTCCGTCGATCACCTGCTCATTGGCGAGCACGGTGCGATCGATCGGGTCCCAATTCACTTTGCGCGTCTTGCGATCGACGAGCCCCGCTTTGCGCATGTCGAGGAAGAGGCGCTGCTGCTGGTGGTAATAGTCGAGGTCACAGGTGGCGAGTTCTCGCGACCAGTCGAGCGATAGTCCCATCGACTTGAGCTGGCCGCGCATGGTGGCGATGTTGTCATAGGTCCATTTGGCGGGATGGACGCCCCGCTCGATGGCCGCGTTCTCGGCCGGCAGGCCGAACGCATCCCAGCCCATCGGGTGCAAAACGTTATGGCCCTTGGCCCGCATGTAGCGGGCGACGACGTCGCCCATCGTGTAGTTGCGCACATGCCCCATGTGGATGCGCCCGGACGGGTAGGGGAACATCTCAAGAACATAATATTTGGGGCGCGGGTCGTTCTCGGAGGCCACGAAGATGCCGCGCTTCTCCCACTCAAACTGCCAGTGCCGCTCGCGTTTCGGCGCGTCGTAGCGTTCCGCCGCCATCTCGTCTTACCTGATCGTCGAACTTTCCGTTTCGCGCGGCAATCGATCCTAAATGGCGGGAGCGGTCAAGTTACGCTGGAGGCAAAGCCTGCTAGATAGCGGCATGGCCTCCTCTCCCTCCACCCTGGTCGACGTGCCTCGACGCCTCCGTCTCGTCCGGGAAGAGATCGCCAGCGCCGCCCGCTCGGCCGGCCGCGACCCCACCTCGGTCAGGCTTGTCGCCGTGACCAAGACCGTTCCGCCCGAGATCATCGCGGAGGCGATCGAAGCGGGTCAGCGCGTCTTCGGCGAGAATCGCGTGCAGGAGGCGCATGCGAAATGGCCCGCGCTGAAAGAGCGCCATCCCGGTATCGAGCTCCATCTCATTGGGCCGCTGCAATCGAACAAGGCACGCGAGGCGGTCGCGCTGTTCGATTGTATAGAGACAGTCGACCGCGCGAAGATCGCGCGCGCTCTTGCCGAGGAGATGGCGCGAACCGGCAAGCGTCCTCGCCTTTTCGTGCAGGTCAATACCGGTGAAGAGCCACAAAAGGCCGGCGTCATTCCCGCCGAGATCGACGCGTTCATCGCGTTCTGTCAGGGTGAGCTTGCCCTCGCCATCGAAGGCCTGATGTGCATCCCGCCAGTCAACGGGGAACCGGCAATGCATTTCGCGCTTCTCGCCAAGATTGCCGCGCGACTCGGCATTAAGGAATTGAGCATGGGGATGAGCGGCGACTTCGCCCGCGCCATCCAATTCGGCGCGACCTACGTACGTATCGGCACCGCCATCTTTGGCGCACGTCCTTCCACCTAGCGCCTAACCAAAATCTCGGCGTCGCGGCGAATCTCGGCGAGAAGCACGCGCAAATCTCGGCGAGAAAATGCGATGCATCCCGCAGTCGGCGACAATCCTTCGCGCGCGAGATGAATGAAGATGGCACTTCCCTTTCCCTTCACGCGCGGCCTGTCGTTGTGACCGAGCACGATCACAAGATCGTAGAGATGATCGGCGCGCATAAGACGATCGCCGGAACTTCTCGGCGAGAGCTTGACGAGACGATTGTAGTTTCGATCGGCGGGGTCCTCGCACCAGCCCTCGGAGGCTCTGATGGCGCGCACCGGAAACGGCACGCGCGGGCGCGGAACGCGATCGCGACGGTACAGCACGAGGCGAATGGGGAGGCGGCCGAGCGGAGTGGCGCCGTCCCCTTCCCCCTTTAAGGCGCTGATACCTGAGCGGCCGAGCGCGACTCGCCTGACACCATGAGCGAGCGCGATTCGGCCTTCGCTCGGTTTGCCTGGCGCGGGTCTGACAAGGATCAGCCGCGATCCCTTAACGCTCATAACCAATGACCTTTTCGTGTTCCTAGCCCCTTCGCGAGATGCTTGTCGGCGCGGCCAGCCCCGCTTACAACTGCCTGCCGAACTCAATCAGAGGGCCCATGAGCAACGCGCGCAAGATCCTCATCGTCGACGATGACGATGAGCTCCGCGAGTCCTTGAGCGAGCAGCTTACGCTGCACGAGGAATTCGATACGGCGCTTGCCGCGACGGCGTCGGAGGGCCTGAAACTGGCCCGCAGCGGCCATGTCGATCTTGTTCTTCTCGATGTTGGCCTTCCCGATCTCGACGGGCGCGAGGCCTGCAAGTTGCTGCGCCGCGGCGGCTTTAAGGGTCCGATCGTCATGTTGACGGCGCAGACCTCGGATTCCGATACCATTCTCGGACTGGAATCGGGCGCCAACGACTACGTGACCAAGCCGTTCCGGCTTGGCGTGCTGCTCGCCCGCATCCGCGCCCAGCTCCGTCAGCACGAGCAGAGTGAGGACGCGGTCTTCGCCATTGGGCCTTACACGTTCAGACCTGCCTCGAAGCTTCTCGTCGATGGCAATGGTGGCAAGATCAGGCTCACCGAGAAAGAAACCTCGATCCTGAAATACCTCTATCGCGCCGGCGAGCGCGTGGTGACACGCGATGTGCTGCTGCACGAAGTGTGGGGCTATAATGCTGGCGTGACCACGCACACGCTCGAGACTCACATCTATCGCCTGCGGCAGAAGATCGAGAAGGATCCCTCGCAGGCCGAGCTGCTCATCACCGAGACTGGCGGCTATAAACTGGTTCCTTGATCACTCGATCTCGAAATCGGCGATGACCGGCACGTGGTCTGAGGTGCGCTGCCAATCGCGCGTCTTGTCGAGCACCTTGAGCGAGACGGCGCTGCCGTCGAGGGCGGGCGTCGTCCAAATATGATCGAGCCGCCGCCCGCGGTTTGACGCACGCCAATCGCGATTGCGATAGCTCCACCAGGTGAAGAGCTTTTCCTCGGCCGAAACGTGGCGGCGCATCACGTCGATGAAATCGTGCGCCACGATTACGCGCTCGAATCTCTCGACCTCGTCGGGCGTGTGGCTCACGACCTTGAGCAGCTGCTTGTGCGACCAGACATCGGTCGGAAGCGGTGCCACGTTGAGATCGCCGACGATGATCATGCGGTTTTTCTGCTTGTTGCGCATCGCGCCGAACCACGCGCCCATCGCCTCGAGGAAATCGAGCTTGTGGCGGAATTTTTCGTTGGCGATCGGGTCGGGAATGTCGCCGCCCGCCGGCACGTAGATATTGTGCAGCGTGAGCGGGCTCTTGCCGTTGGTTTCGCCGAGCTTGACCGACAGATGGCGCGCGTGCCCGCGCCCGCAAATGTCGCGGCGCTCATCGAGCGTGAAGGGAGTGCGCGAAAGGATGGCGACCCCGTGATAGCCCTTCTGGCCCGCCACCGCGATGTGAGAGAAGCCAATCGCACGAAGATCAATCTCGGGGAACTTGTCCTCGATGCATTTGATCTCTTGCAGGCAAAGAACATCCGGCCGCTCTTGTTTGACGAAGCGGCGCACGAGATTGAGCCTCAGCCTAACCGAGTTGATGTTCCAAGTGGCAAGACGAAAGCGCATGGCAAATTGAAAGGTCAGCTTCAATCCGTGTGAAGATAAATCTTGCGCGTGAGCACTGCGCTGAAAAGCGCCAACGTTCTCATTTGGCGCATCATCAACAAGAGATGAGGCCCGACAAAGAAGAAGCCCCGGACACGGGGGGAGTCGGGGCTTCTTCGGGTTCCTTATGGGGGGAACCTTTGGTGGGGAGGGAAGACCCACCAGGCAAACGGCATATCACTTCTTGTGGATAGAAGAGACGACTTTTTGCCACAGCTGGTAAATCTTAACGCGGCCAGGTGGAGGGAGGCTCTGTCGGCCACGAATACAGGGCCGATAAAAGAAAGGCGCCCAACCGCTGCGCGTGGTTGGGCGCCCAGAAGCGCGTTATTTTCGCGCGCGTGCCGGGAGGGAAGCCGGCACGAGCGAATCACATCTTCGGCTAGACGGGGGGCACTACCGATGAAAAGCGATGTGATCCGCTTCTAAGGCCAAAGTTATGATTGGTGAGGCTGGATTTCAACCAGAGCCCCGTGAAAAATTTAACAGCACGTAAACAGCCGTGACTCTCCTAATCTAGGGCACTGATTCTACTTGCTTTTCTTTTGCCGCCGCAGGCTGCGGCGGCTGCGGCATGCGCACGCGCCCTCAGCCCTAGCGGAAGGGCTGGAAGCTATCCGTCGAATGGAAGAAATCGGCGGCAACCTTGCGGCCGGCCACTAGATCGTTGACCGTAACCTGGGTGGTCAACCCCTGGGCGTCGGTGATCTGCCACTGCTTCAATTGGAGCTCAGGACCGTTATCGAATACGAGCTTGATGCTTCCCGAAGCATCCCCGCCCTTGTCTTCGAGCGAGATGGCAAGCGTCCCCTCCTGGCTCTCGACGCCGACGATTTGCGCGTCGCGGCCGAGATCGACCGCATCGGAGAGCAGAAGCCGGAATGGGGTCGACTGAATGGGATATTTCTCGACCGTCTTGAGGTCGGAGTCCTCGATGGCGAGGAAGGCGCCATCGGCAACGATGCGAAGCGAGCTTGGTGGGGCGTAGTCGAACCTGATCTTGCCCGGCCTTTGCACGTAGAAGCGGCCGGTGGTGTGCTTATTGCTCGAATCGACCTGGTCGAAGCTGCCCTGCAAATTGGTGATCCCGTTGAAATAGGCGTTGATGCGCTGCACGGCCTTGGCCTGCTGGTCGCCGATCAAAGGCGTCGGCCCCGGCGCCGCCTCGACAGCGGCTTGCCAGCCCGCGCCTTCATCCATGGCCGCCGGCGCGATCTCGTCGGCGGGAGGTGCTGCGCCGGTCGGCTGCTCGTCGGTGCCGATCGAAGGGCGAAGCTGCTCCTGCGGCTCAGTCAGACTCTTGGTCTTCGCATCCGTCGATCCGGCGGTAATCGGGGTCGAAGGCGCAGTTTTGACCACCGTGGTGGAAGAGTCCTGGGCAAGGGCGACCCCAGTCGAAACGCCAAGCGCAAGTGGCACTCCCAAGAGGAGCCCAGCGGCTTTGCGTCTCGACATTGTCCCCCTCCCCGTCGACCGGCGAAGATCTCGCGAATGCATTTCGATAGATGATTCAGCCAAATCTGGTCAATTTAGGAACGACATATCGGCTTATCACCATTAATCGCCCCTAGTCCCGATTTCCGGCATTTTTGGGAAGTATGGCAGCGGCATTTTAACCGTCCGTAACCGTTCATCCCAGGCCCTACGGTGCCAATTCCGGTGCCAACTATTTCAGCACCCGGAGCAATAACGCTTCTGCCTGAATTGATGCGTCATTGTCCTCGCCTCCGAGGAGGTGACTGTAGATGTCGAGCGTGATCGATGGCTTGGCGTGCCCTGCCCTCGCCGAGACGATGTGCACCGGAACGCCCGCCTTGAGTAAGTGAGTGATGTGGGTGTGCCGCAAGCAATGGAATGTCACGGGCTTGATGGCCGAAGCCATTCTCTTGAACGCGTCGGACAGCGTGTCGGGATTTATCATTTCGCCCGTTGGGGTGGTGAAAACCAGTTCAGGCCGCCCACCGACACCAAGTCTCAAACGTTGCTCCAGTTGGTCCTTGCGATGGCGTTCCAATTCGGCAACTACGGGCGCCGGTATCTTGATAGTGCGCCGGCTTCGCTTGCTCTTTGGCGGCTCGATTACAAGCTTGCTCCGAACCACCTTAAGCTGCTGCGTAACGGCAAGCCTGCCTTTTTTGAGGTCCATGTCTTGCCAGCGCAGTCCCAGGACTTCACCGCGCCGCAAGCCCGTGCCCGACGAGAGTTATGAGGGCATATAGAGCCAATGCCTCTTCAGGTGTTCGAGCAGCTTGCCAAGGTCGTCCTCCGTGAGCACGACAATTTCATCCTTACGCTCGGCTCTAGGCTTCGTCTGAACATCGGACTTGGGTGAGCGGGCGAGCTTCTTTGCCTTGACGGCAGACGCGAGGATTTGTCCAAGCAGTGAATGGATGTGATGGAGCGTTGAGAGGCGCCAAACCCATCTGGCGGCGCGTGGCGTAGAAGCGATCAATTGCCACGCCTGTTAGCTTCTGCAATTCGACTGAGCCAAGACCCGGAATGATGTGGGCCCTTAGCAGGCTCTCGTATCGTTCGATGGTAATCTCAGCGCGGCTAGCTGGCGCGATGTTCTCGATCCAATGCGTGCAATAGGACTCGACGGTTTCAACCGTGCGGGCGACGTGGCGACCTTCCGCAAGCTCGCTGAGCCGCTTCGCTAGCGCCATCACTAGAAAGCGGGAGATAAGGGCGCTGCTGCGCACGATGAAGGACCTGACGAAGCACTAGGCACGCAAGCGGCGGCTATGCGCCGATTGGCTTCGTTTGAGCCTGCAAGGTTCTGACAATAGGATCCAAGCGTTGAGGTACTGAACTTTTC
>JBLMXO010000271.1:0-3821 GCA_050257815.1 Actinomycetota bacterium | reverse complement strand
CAGGCGATGGGTCGTGAGCTTGCCGCCATAGAGAGTGATGAATCCGCCGGTTCCGTTGGCAGTCGAGGAGAGCGCCGCGCTTCGGCTGATGCGGCTCGGGCTTGCGGCCTCGTCGTCGTGGAGTGCACGCACGCCCGACCAGGTGAAAACCACATCCCGACTCGCGGCTCCCGCCGATCCGGCAAAATAGCGGTTGTAGGCGGCGAGCAGATAGGCCTCCTCCTCCGAGGAGCATACGGCGGCGCCCGGATCGCCCTCATGGGGCACGTCGGTCGTACCTACGATCAGGAAACGGCCATCGAGCCAGGGAATGACGAAGATCACACGCTCGTCTTCGTTCTGCAGCGTATAGGCGTCGGTGAGCTGGGGGTCAGGCATCGGCAGCACGATGTGGCTGCCACGCACGAGTCGCAAAGGTCGCGGCGGCGGTGCTGCCGCCGTCATGGCATCGACGGCTGCGACCCACGGCCCACTCGCGTTGACGACGAAGTGCGCCTCAACGCTGAGCTTATACCCACGCTCATCGAGCTCGACCGCATAGCCGTTCTCGATGGGGGCGATCGCGGTCACCGCGCGGTGATTGAGGATATCGGCACCGCGGGCGCGCGCGTCGAGGAGAACCGCGAGGGTGAGCCGCGCGTCGTCGGTCTTGGCATCATGATAATGCAGCACTGAGGCAAGGCCATCTTGGCGTAGATGCGCGAGATGAGCGATCTCGCGGGAAGAGAGCTTGCCGCTCGCAGCAAGCCCATCGCCGAGCGACAGCAGGTCATAGAGGGCAAGCCCGGCATGAATCATCCAGGTCTGCCGTTTCTGCCAGCTATAGATCGGCAGGAGAAAGCGCTGCGGAGCGACCAGATGGGGCGCCGTCTTGAGCAGTTCGGCGCGCTCAACGAGCGACTCGCGCACCAGGCTTAGCTCGAGATGCTCGAGATAGCGTAAACCGCCGTGGATCAACTTGGAGGAGGCCGAGGAAGTGGCTGAGGCGTAGTCGCCTTTCTCGGCGAGCATCACCTTCAATCCACGGCCGGCTGCGTCGCGTGCGATCGCTGCGCCGTGGATGCCGCCTCCGATTACGACGAGATCGACGCTTCGCGTAGCCACCATATCCCTCCCCGCGGGGAGGGATTATAGTGGACTACAGCGAAGCGAAGTCAGCTTGTGTCAGCAATGGCTAGGCCGCGCTGCAATTGGGCTCGGTCTTCAGCGCTTGCTCGGCGGCCGCGTGACTATCGTAACCATTGGAGCTGCCGAGCATTTTGAGGCCGGCGACCTTGCTCGGGTGGGCATCGATCACGGCGCAATAGCCTGACGCGTCGCGAACCACGAAATGCTGTTGGGCCGCAAGCGCTGGCGCTGCAAAACCGGCAACCATCAGACTGGCAATGAGGAATTTCCGCATTGGACTTCTCCTTTCCGGGAGCGCCCCTCGTCACCTCACACTTAGTCTCGTATGGTGTGTGGGGAAGGCGTTACGCTGCGGCCGATAGGCACGTGCGGCCTCGCGGCAGGCCCGAAGCACGGCGGCGCGCAAATGCCGCATTCCCTCTCTATAACATGCATTCGTTGGCTCTTCGCTCAGCGAGCAACTCGCGTGACCACCGATCACCAGGGGACCGATCTCAAGAGGCGCCACCGCCAGCCCGAGATCATGGACGCGCCGGATTTGCCGGCAGCGCGGCTGATCGAGACGCTCAAGGGCTTGCGTCTCGTCAATACGGTCACGCAGTCGAGCCGATTGATGTGGCCCGATCTCGTTTCTGCAGCAAAGCGACATCCAGGCAAGAAGCTGCGTGTGCTCGATGTCGCCTGCGGGGGCGGAGACGTGCTGATGACGCTCGCGCGCTGGGCAGCAAGGGCGTCGCTTGATGTCGAGTTTGCCGGCTGCGACGCGAGTCCTGAGGCCGTCTCCTTTGCGCGTGAGGCCGCCGCCGCTGGCGCCAGCATCAATTTCTTCGAGCTCAAGGTGGGCCACAACCCCCTGCCCGAGGGTTACGACATGATCATGAGCACGCTCTTCCTGCATCATCTCGACGAGAACGAGGCGGTCGCCTTCCTGCGCGAGGGGGCGGCGAGGGCACAAGACCGGCTGGTTGTTCAGGATCTCCTGCGTGGGCGGCTGAGCTATTGGTTCGCGCGGCTAGGCACGCGGTTGCTTCTGTTGAATGATATCTGCCGCCTCGATGGGCGGACCTCCGTCGAGGGCGCCTTCACGCGGGAAGAGGCATGGGGGCTCGCGCAAACGGCAGGGCTCGGACATGCCGAGATCGTGCCGCGCTTTCCCTTCCGCTATCTCATTCGCTGGATCAGGCCTTCGTAGGCCATGACGTCGGCATAGCTCCCAAGCCGCGTCGATTGGGCGAGCCAGGTAACGAGGCGCGGCAGCATCTTCGCTGTGCCGATCGTCAGCGGGTGCAAGCGTCGCGTCTCGAATAGCACGTTGACCAGCGATGCCCAGCGGAATTGCGGGGCGAGGCGCGCGATCATGCGCTGTTGAAAGACTTCGGCGTTCTCGCCGGCAAGCAAGGCCTGAGCCGCGGCGATCCCCGTCATCAGCGCGATCGACATGCCGTCGCCGGTGAAAGAGGGGATTACCGCGAGTTGATCTCCGACGGGAAAGATCGCCCGCGAGATGGGTTCGCGGCGAAGATAGCCGTAGGGGATGGCGGCGACCGCGACCGGCTTGTCCCATCTTGGCTTGGAGCCGTCGAGAAGAGTGGCGAAGAGAGGCGACGCCTGCGCGAAAAACGCGGCTTGCGCCTGCCAGTCCGAGCCGATCTCTTGCAGCAAGGCGCTATGCAATACCCAGCACAGCGTCACGATCTCCTCCTCGACGATGATGGCGCCGATATAGCCGCCGTCGAACATCATGAGCTGAACGACGTCTCTAAGCGAAGCGAGCGCTGCCGAGCTGACGTGGAGCTGGAGCTTGAACCCCACCATGTCGCTCGGCGCCCGGGGGAACTGGCGGAGGCTATGCTTGCCGCTCGCGAGCGCCAGTCCTTGCGCCTCGAGCGTCTTGCCGCCGGCCTTCACGGCGAGAAGCGCATCGCTCTCGCTGATCTCCGTCACGCTCACTCCGCGCCTGATCTCGGCGCCCGCCTCCGCTGCCTTGTCCAACAAGGCTTGGTCAAGGCGGTACCGCGAGTAGCCGGCGGCACGGAAGGGTAGGGGCGCCTCGGCATAAGTCTTTCCCGCCGCCAGCCGGAACATGCCCATGGAGGTCGCACCCATCGTGTGCACGTCGATGCCGAGATAGCTCAGAAGCGTCTGCGCCTCCTCGCTCAGGAATTCGCCGCAGACTTTGTGATGGGGCGAACGGGTGCCCTCGAGCACAAGGACGGGAGTGCCGTTGCGGGCAAGCTCGAGCGCGAACGCGGCGCCGGCTAGGCCGCCGCCGACGGCGATGAAAGGGGCCTCCTGCATCGCTGAAAGTTGGCGCTTTCCGCGCTGAGGATCAACTGCCGTTCAGGCGATCAAGGCTAAGCGACGCCGGCGCGGAGCAGATCGTGGATATGGATAATGCCGACGGGGCGCCCGTTCTCGACCACGAATAGCGTCGTAATGCTCGAGGCATTGATCATCTCGAGGGCGGCGCTTGCCAACAGGTCGGGTGATACGGTCTTGGGGGAGGGCGTCATGATGTCCCCGACGCGCTTGGCGAGGAGTCCGTCGCCCATGTGGCGGCGCAAATCGCCATCGGTGATGATGCCCTTGAGCAGGCCGTCGCCGTCGATAACGCCGAGGCAACCGAGCGCCTTTTCGGTCATGACGACGATGGCCTCCGACATGATCCCGTCGGCGCGAGCGAGAGGAAGTCG
>JBLMXO010000270.1:0-4272 GCA_050257815.1 Actinomycetota bacterium | reverse complement strand
CGGCATCGGCATCTATATGCTGACCTTCAAGCCCAAGCCCTTGGCTCACGACGTTAAGCTCACGCGGGAAAGCGCGGCCTACCTACTGCCGCGGCTTCTCTTAATTGGTGCTGGCGTAGGGCTGCTCTCGGGTTTCTTCGGCATTGGCGGCGGCTTCCTCATCGTGCCCGGCCTCGTGCTCGCGACCGGCATGGCGCTGCAAAATGCCATCGGCACGTCGCTCTTCGCGGTGACCGCCTTTGGGCTTTCGACCGCCACAAGTTACACGGTGTCCGGCCTCGTCGATTGGCGACTAGCGGCGCTTGTCATCGCTGGAGGCGTTGTTGGAACCCTCATCGGCACCCGCGCCCACGTCCGGCTGTCCGGTCACAGGCGGGCTCTCGCCATCATCTTCGCGAGCGTCGTGATCGCCACTGGGCTCTACGTCGTTGCCAGCGGCGTTACCAAGCTCCTCGGCGTGAGCTGAGCCTCCCGCCGCCGGCAGCTCTGGCTGAACGCAGCTAGGCCTTGGATTTCGGCCCATAGCAGTTGTACCGTGAACCTTGGTGCCACGACTTGGGTGTTGCTGGCGCGCCCAGACGACATATGGTAGAGCCAGCCAAACGGTGGGAGGCATGCTTCGCCCATTGGCCAGGAACGTGCCCCAAGCCAGGGTGGGACGGTGTTGAGCTCAAGGAGCGGTAGCGATGACGGCAAGTGATGCAAGGCGTGCCGAGGCGCGCGGAAGCGGCTTTTTCACCAGGCATCTCGAAGACGCAGATCCCGAGGTCTGGAGTGCGATCGAGCATGAGGCCGAACGCCAGCAGAACGAGATCGAGCTGATTGCCTCAGAGAATATCGTCTCCCAGGCCGTGCTCGATGCCGCCGGCACGCTGCTCACCAACAAATATGCCGAAGGCTATCCCGGCAAGCGCTATTACGGCGGCTGCCAATATGTCGACGTGGTCGAGCAGCTCGCCATCGATCGCGCCAAGCGCCTGTTCAATTGCGCCTTCGCCAACGTGCAGCCGCACTCGGGCAGCCAGGCCAATCAGTCCGTGATGCTGGCGCTGATCAAGCCGGGCGACACAGTGCTCGGAATGTCGCTCGCGCATGGCGGCCATCTCACCCACGGCGCCGCACCCAACCTCTCCGGCAAGTGGTTCAACGCCGTGCAGTACGGTGTGACCAAGACCGACAACCGCATCGACTATGACGAGGTGGAGCGGCTCGCTCATGAGCATAAGCCCGCGCTTATCATCACCGGCGGCTCGGCCTATCCGCGCATCATCGACTTCCCGCGCTTCCGCCAGATCGCCGATTCCGTCGGCGCGCTTCTGATGGTCGACATGGCGCATTTCGCCGGGCTCGTCGCGGCAGGGCTCCATCCGAGCCCGCTGCCGCACGCCCATGTCGTCACCACCACGACGCACAAGACCTTGCGTGGGCCCCGCGCCGGCATGGTTCTGTCGAACGACGAGGAGATTGGCAAGAAGATCAACTCGGCGGTATTCCCAGGCCTTCAGGGTGGCCCGCTGATGCACATCATCGCCGCCAAGGCGGTCGCCTTCGGCGAGGCGCTCAAGCCCGACTACAAGCTCTATATCAAGGGCGTGATTGATAACGCCAAGGCGCTTGGCGAGACGCTGGTCAAAGGCGGTGTCGCTCTCGTGTCAGGCGGCACCGATACTCATCTCATGCTGGTCGATCTCCGGCCCAAGAAGCTCACCGGCAAGGCTGCCGAGGTCGCTCTCGGGCGCGCGCACATCACCTGCAACAAGAATGGCGTGCCGTTCGATCCGGAGAAGCCGATGGTCACCTCCGGCATCAGGCTCGGCTCACCAGCGGGAACCACGCGCGGCTTTGGCATATCCGAGTTCCAGCAGATCGGCGGCATGATCATCGAGGTGCTCGACGGCCTCGTCGCCAACGGCGATGCCGGAAACGGAAAGATCGAGGCGAGCGTAAAAGAGCGCGCCACCGAGCTTTGCGAGCGTTATCCAATCTACCGTCGCTAGTCTTCGCGCGTGAGGGTGAAAGAAGGGAGGGCGTTCGCTCATGCGATGCCCCTATTGCGGCAGCACCAACACGCAAGTGAAGGACTCGCGCCCTAGCGAGGATCACAGCACGATCAGGCGCCGGCGCGTCTGTGCCGATTGCGGCGGCCGCTTCACCACCTTCGAGCGCGTCCAACTCCGCGAGCTGACGGTGATCAAGCGGAGCGGACGGCGCATGCCGTTCGACCGCGACAAGCTGATGCGCTCGGTGCAGATCGCGCTGAGGAAGCGCCCGGTCGACCCCGAGCGCGTCGAGCGCATGGTGAGTGGCATCGTGCGCCGGCTCGAGAACATGGGCGAGAACGACATTCCGTCGGAAACGATCGGTCGTCTCGTCATGGAGGCCTTGAAGGGGCTCGATGACGTCGCCTATGTACGCTTCGCGTCGGTCTACAAGAATTTTCGCGAGGCCCGCGACTTCGAAGTGCTCCTCGGCGAGCTCGCCGGCGCTGACGCCGACGGCGAGAGCGAGGAAGAAGAACCCTCCGGCAAAGCGAGGACTGGCAAGGCACCAGCCTCTGCCGAGGATTAGCACGAAAGCACCAGACCTTCCTCATGAGCGCGAGCGACGAAGATCATATGGCGCAAGCGCTTCAGCTTGCGAGGCGGGGGCTCGGCACCACCTGGCCCAACCCGTCGGTGGGCGCGATCGTCGTGGCGCCGTCGGGAGAGATCATCGCCCGTGCCTGGACGGCGCCGGGAGGCCGCCCCCACGCCGAGGCGATTGCTTTGGAACGGGCCGGTAATCGGGCCGAGGGCGCGACGCTTTATGTGACCCTCGAGCCTTGTGCCCATTCGGGCGGCCGTGGGCCTGCTTGTGCTGATATCCTCGCACGCGCGCGTCTCGCTCGCGCCGTGGTGGCGCTTCGTGACCCTGATCCACGCACCGACGGGGGAGGGATAGAGCGGCTGACCAACGTCGGCGTCAGCGTAAAGGTGGGCGTGCTGGCCGAGGAGGCCTGCGCCGTTGCGCTTGGTCACCTGATGCGCGTCGTCGAGGGCCGTCCCGCCGTGACACTCAAGCTCGCGGTAGGCTCCGACGGGCTGATGCCGAGGGGGAATGGCGCTCCGGTCTGGGTCACAGGTCCTGACGCGAGAGCGCACGCCCATCTGCTCCGCGCCCGCTGTGACGCGATCATGGTCGGGCGCGGGACCATCCTCGCCGACAATCCGAGCCTCACCTGCCGGCTTCCCGGCATGGCCTGCCGCTCGCCCGTCCGCGTCGTGCTCGACCGGCGCTTGCGCACGCCGCCCGAGGCGCAGATCTTCGACGATCTGATGGTGCCGGTTTGGCTTGTCTGCTCTTCCGACCAGGAGCACCCCAATACCGACGCGCTGCAGGATCGTGGCGCCGAGATTGTCGCTGTCCCCGTCGATGAGCACGGCATGCTCGACATCCGCGATGTGCTCGAAACGTTGGCTCATCGCGGTATCACGCGTGTCCTGGTCGAAGGCGGTCCCTCGGTAGCACGCGCCCTTCTCGACGCCGACCTCGTCGATGAAGCTGTAGTCTATCAGGGGCCAGAGCCGGCGGGTCCAGAGTCGCTCAAGCCTTTCGTCAATGAAGGGCTTGATCGGCTGACCGGAAGCGGTCATTTCACCGAAAATCAGTCCCGCGCATTCGGTAAAGACCGGATGACGTGGTTTCGTCGGAAGGCGCGATGTTCACCGGCATTGTCAGCGATGTAGGGCAGGTGGTCGAGCGCGAGGATGGGCGCTTCGCCATTGCTTGCGGCTACAAGCATAAGAATCTCGGCAAGGGGGATTCGCTTGCTTGCGACGGCTGCTGCCTCACTCTGATCCACGTCAAGAAGGGAAAGAAGGGCTCCATCGTTAGCGTGGAAGCCTCCAACGAGACCTTGGCGCGCACCACGCTGTTCACGTGGAAAGAGGGACGTCGCATCAATCTCGAGCGACCGCTTGCTCTCGGCGCTGAGCTCGGCGGGCATATCGTCACCGGTCATGTCGACGCACCGGCGATGATCCTCGAGCGCAATGCCGACGGCGATAGCGTGAGATTCGTGGTGGAAGCTCCGCCCGGGCTATCCCGCTTCATTGCCGCCAAGGGCTCGGTCGCGCTCGATGGCGTGTCGCTCACCGTTAACGAGGTCGACAGCGCGAGCTTTGGTGTGAACATCATTCCTTACACTCTTGCCCATACCACATGGCAAGACCGCCAGCCCGGCGATCTGGTAAACCTTGAAGTCGATCTCTTGGCGCGCTACGTCGCCCGCTT
>JBLMXO010000269.1:0-4402 GCA_050257815.1 Actinomycetota bacterium | reverse complement strand
GAAAGGCGTAAGCGTTGACCAAAGGGACGGGGAAGCCCATGGCGACTGAACGCACGCAGTCACTTCAAGACACTTTTCTCAATCACGTTCGCAAGAACAAGACCCCGCTGACCATCTTTCTCGTGAATGGCGTCAAGCTGCAGGGAGTGGTGACTTGGTTCGACAATTTCTGCGTCCTGCTTCGCCGCGACGGACACTCGCAGCTCGTCTACAAGCACGCCATCTCGACCATCATGCCGGGTCAACCCATTCAGCTCGCTGACATCACTGAAGCGGAAGGTGCCGCTGAGTAAGTAATTGCGTCCCACCGACCCGAGAGAACTGAAGCGCAAGAAGGAGCGAGCCCCGCGCGCGGCGCGACTGTCGCGCAAAGAAGGCCGCACCAGAGCAGTGGTGCTGGCACCGGTTCTCGAAACGAAACGGGGAGGGCGGCCGCGCGGCGCTAAGGGTCGTTCCGAGCGATCGCCGCAAGCACGCCTCGATGAGGCCGTCGGCCTCGCCGCCGCCATCGATCTTGAGGTCAAGGCCTGTGGGCTCGTACCCGTCCCGAACCCGAGGCCAGCCACACTGTTCGGTACTGGCAAGGTCGAGGAGCTTGCAGGGCTGATCCGCGCCGAGGATGCGGAACTCGTCATCGTCGATCATCCGCTTACTCCCGTCCAGCAGCGTAACCTTGAGACGGCGTGGGGCGCAAAAGTGCTCGACCGCACCGGTCTCATCCTCGAGATCTTCGGACAGCGCGCGCGAACGCGGGAAGGGCGCCTCCAGGTCGAGCTCGCTCATCTCGTCTATCAGAGAAGCAGGCTGGTCAGATCCTGGACCCACCTCGAGCGCCAACGTGGCGGCTTCGGCTTTCTCGGCGGCCCCGGCGAGACGCAGATCGAGACCGACCGTCGCCTGATCAGCGAGCGCATCGACGTGATCCGCAGGGAACTCGAGCAGGTGAAGCGCACGCGGCTGTTGCACCGAAAATCACGCGAGCGCGTGCCCTATCCCACTGCGGCGCTCGTCGGCTACACCAACGCTGGCAAGTCGACTCTGTTCAACGCACTGACCGGCGCCTCGGTGCTCGCCGAGAATACGCTGTTCGCCACGCTTGACCCGACCATTCGCGCCCTCTCGCTCGCCGGCGGCTCAAAGGCCGTCCTATCCGACACCGTGGGCTTCATCTCGAATCTCCCGACGTCTCTGATCGCCGCGTTTCGCGCCACTCTCGAAGAGGTCCTGCAAGCAGACCTTATCCTGCATGTGCGCGACATCGCCGACGAGGCGAGCCTAAGCCAGCGCGAGGACGTGAACGCGGTTCTCCTCGAACTTGGTATCAACGCCGAGGAAGAGCCCGAGCGCCTAATGGAAGTATGGAACAAGGCCGATCTGCTCAACGCCGATGGCTTGAAGCGCGCCGAGAAGGAGGCGAAGCGAGCGGGCGCGGTGCTCGTGTCGGCGACGACCGGCTACGGACTCAAGACGCTTCTCGCCGAGATCGAGCGCAGGCTCAATCGCGCTCGCGCCACAATCCAGATTGCTGTCAAGCCCGAGGAGGGCTCTCTGTCAAACTGGATCTATGAGAATTGCGAAGTGGTCGGGCGCGCGGATCTAGGAGACGGCGTCACATCGCTCCGCATTCGCGTGGCGCCCGATAAGCGCGAGAGGCTTGCCCGCCTTGCCGGCCCCGAGCGGCTGAAGGCGGCATCCTAGCGTCTCATTCTTTCCGCTCGGCCTCCTTCGCCTCGTCCCACAGTTGGTCCATCTCTTCGAGCGTCGCGTCCTCGCAGCGCCGGCCTTCTTTGGCGAGCGCCTGCTCGACACGTCTGAATCTCCGCACGAACTTGGCATTGGCTTCACGCAGTGCCGCCTCGGGATCCACCTTGAGGTGACGCGCGACATTAGCCATCACGAAGAGGAGGTCGCCGAACTCCTCTTTGACCTTGGCCGCCCGCTCACGGCTCGACGCATCTTCCTGCGCATCGATCGCCTCCTTAAGCTCGCCGAGTTCCTCTTCGATCTTGGCGAGGACGGGAGCGAGCGCCGGCCAGTCGAACCCGACCTCAGCCGCGCGCTTTTGCAGCTTCACCGCACGCGTCAGCGCGGGCAGGGCGAGCGGAACGTCATCGAGACGGGAGGCAATGGTACTCCCCGCTCCGCGCTCAGTCTTCTCCTCGGCCTTCACGCGCTCCCACAGATTCGACGTGAGGAATTCATCACGCAGCGCGGGATTGCCGAACACATGCGGATGGCGCCGGATCATCTTCCGCGCGATCGCATCGGCCACATCGGCAAAGTCGAAGCGCGACTGCTCAGACGCCATCTGCGCGTGATAGACCACCTGGAGGAGAAGATCGCCGAGTTCGTCCTTGAGCGCATCGAGATCGTCGCGCTCAATCGCATCGGCGACCTCGTAAGCTTCCTCGATGGTGTAGGGAGCGATGGTCGAGAAGTCTTGCTTCACGTCCCACGGACAGCCGGTGTCTCGATCGCGCAAGCGCGCCATGACGGCGAGGAGATCCTCGAGCGTATAGCGCTTCTCAGCCATGGCGACACCCGAAAACCAGCGCGCGTGGCCGGATTCGATCGTCAGCACATTTACCTTTAAAATCAGATAGATATCGCAAGGGCGTCGAATTCGAACCCAAATACGAGATTCGCATAAGGTATATTATGGAAAATTTATGGACGAACGGAATGAGGCGCTCGCGCACGCTCAATGCCGCTCGTAGTGATCTCTGATGAGACGGTCGAGCAGACGAACGCCGAAGCCCGACCCCCAGCTCCGATTGATCTCGCTGTCCACCGACGACATGGCTGTGCCGGCGATGTCGAGATGCGCCCACGGCGTTCCCTCTTTGATGAAGCGCTGGAGGAACTGAGCTGCGGAGATCGATCCGCCCCACTTCCCTCCGGTATTCTTCATGTCGGCGACCTTCGAGTCGATCATCTTGTCGTATTTCGCTCCGAGCGGAAGCCGCCACAGTTTCTCGCCCGTCACGTTGCCAGCGTCGCTGAGCCATGCCGAGAGCTCGTCGTTGTTGCTGAAGAGGCCGGCGTGCTCCTTGCCAAGGGCAACCATCACCGCACCGGTGAGCGTGGCGAGGTTGATCACGGCTTTCGGCTTGAAGCGCTCTTGCGCATACCAAAGGCAATCGCCGAGCACCATGCGGCCCTCGGCGTCGGTGTTGAGCACCTCGATGGTTTGGCCCGACATCGATCTCACCACATCGCCCGGACGCTGCGCGGTCCCGCTCGGCATGTTCTCGACGATGCCAATGATGCCGACGGCGTTGACCTTGGCCTTGCGCTCGGCGAGCGTCTGCATCAGCCCGACCACGCAGGCAGCGCCCGCCATGTCGCCCTTCATGTCCTCCATGCCGGCCGCGGGCTTGAGCGAAATACCGCCAGTGTCGAAGGTGACGCCCTTGCCCACGATTGCGATCGGCGCACCGCCTTTGGGTCCTGCGCCGCGCCACTGCATCACCACGACATGGCTTGGCCGCGCGCTACCCTGCCCGACCGCGAGCAACGCGTTCATGCCGAGCTTGTGCAAAGACTTGGGCCCGAGCACCTCGACTTGAACGCCAGACTTGGTGAGCGCCTTGGCACGCGCAGCGAACTCGGCTGGGCCGAGAATGTTCGCGGGTTCATTGACGAGATCGCGTGCGAGCGTGACGCCATCCAGAATCGCACGTGCCGCAACGAAGGCCTGGGTCGCCGCCTTGGGGTCATCGCAATGGACGACGATTTTCTTCAGTGTACGGTCGTTTCCCTCGGCGGCGCCTTTTTTTTTCTTTGGCTTGGTGGTCTTGTACTTCTTGAACTTGTATCCACGTAGCAGCGCGCCGAGCGCAAAGTTCGCCGCATCGGCTCCCGAGATCTTGCCGTCGGAGCTCTCGAGGAAGATATGGGCAACCGGCGCCTCCTTACCGGTGAGAAGACCTCGCACGCTACCGCCGAGATTGAGCCACTCTTCTTGACCGAATGAGGCGGTCTTGTCGGTGCCCGCGAGGATCACGCGCGCGAATTTCAATCCTTGGGGCGCGATGAGATCGACGAGTTGATCCTTCTTGCCCTTGAAACCGGTAATCTCTGCGGCTTTCGCTAGAAGTCCCTTCGACTTCTTGTCGAGATCTTGCGCCGCGTGCGTCCACCTCGGCCCGTCGCCGGCAAACACGACGGCGACGCCGTCTGCAGGTGCGCTTCTGCTGGCAAAGGATAAGGCGGTCTGGTCGCTCACGGGCTCGCTCCTTGGGGCGCCACTACTGCCAGTTTCCAAGCGAATCGATCTCAGAAGCACGCCCGGGTCAAATTGGCGCCGGCGCGTTCACTGGTGCAGTTCTGCAACAGCGGCGGGGAATGTGATGGCCTTAGGTAAATGCTGCGCGACACGAAAGCAAGTCGGTCGAAAACG
>JBLMXO010000268.1:0-6148 GCA_050257815.1 Actinomycetota bacterium | reverse complement strand
CCGCACGATTCATGCTTGTAGAAATAAGAGAGGCGGGAAATCGCGCGGATGATGTCGGTCGACTTGTCCATCACGATCACGGCCGCCGTGCCGAGACCGGTCTTGAGCGCCTTCAGGCTGTCGAAATCCATCGGCAGGTCATTGCATTCGCTCGCTGGAATGCATGGGACCGATGAGCCACCAGGGATGACCGCGAGCAGATTGTCCCAACCGCCGCGCACGCCGCCCGCATAATGGTCGATCAGCTCGCGCAGTTCGACGCCCATCTCCTCCTCGACATTGCACGGCTTGTTCACGTGACCCGAGAGGCAGAAGAGCTTGGTGCCGGTGTTGTTGGGTCGCCCGAGCGAAGCGAACCAGGCCGCGCCGCGCCGCAGGATGTCGGGGACGACGGCGATAGTCTCGACATTGTTTACGGTGGACGGCGCGCCGTAGAGTCCGACGTTGGCGGGGAATGGCGGCTTCAGCCTCGGCTGCCCTTTCTTGCCTTCGAGGCTTTCCAGCAGAGCCGTCTCCTCACCGCAGATATAAGCCCCTGCCCCGTGGCTGAGATAAAGGTCGAAGTCCCAGCCATTGACATTGTTCTTGCCGATCAGCTTTGCGTCATAGGCCTCGTCGATCGCGGTCTGCAGGATCTCGCGCTCGCGGATGAACTCGCCGCGGATGTAGATATAGGAGGTATGCGCACGCATGGCGAAAGAGGCCAGGAACGCTCCCTCGATCAAGAGCTGGGGATCGTGACGCATGATGTCACGGTCCTTGCAGGTGCCGGGCTCAGACTCGTCGGCATTGACGATGAGGTAATTCGGACGCCCGTCCGACTTGGTCGGCATGAACGACCATTTGAGTCCAGTTGGAAAGCCCGCCCCGCCGCGGCCGCGCAGACCCGAGGCCTTCACCTCCTCGATGATCTTCTCAGCACCGCGCGCGATGATCTCCTTGGTGCCGTCCCAGGCGCCGCGCGCGCGGGCAGCGCGCAGATGCCAGCTATGCAGGCCGTAGAGATTCTTGAAGATGCGATCTGAGTCTTTGAGCATTAGCGCGACCTTGGCTTGCGGCCTCTGGTGGGTGCCGCTGCAGCCATCGTCTCCACTTTATAGTTGGGCGGGGCGTCTTCCGGCAGTTCGTTGCGATAGAGGTCCGGATCGAGAAGCGTGTTCGGGCCTCCGATCGGGGCCGAGGCTTGCCGCCCGTTCTGTGGTCCCGGCGTGATCTCGCGGCCAGCCTTGAGATCGGCGATCAGACTCGCGAGGCTCTCGGGTGTCAGGTCCTCGTAATAATATCGGTTGATCTGCGCGACCGGCGCATTGACGCAAGCACCGAGACATTCGACCTCGGTCCAGGAGAACAGCCCGTCATCGCTCACGTGATTCGGCTCGCCGATCAGCTTGCGGCATGTGGCCTTGATGTCGTCGGCGCCGCGCAGCCAGCAGGGTGTCGTGCCGCAGACCTGCACGTAATAGCGGCCAACCGGCGCAAGATTGAACATCGTATAGAAGGTCGCGATCTCGTAGATGCGGATATAGGCCATGTCGAGCAGATCGGCGATGTAGCGGAGCGCCGGTTCGGGCAGCCAGCCGCCCATCTGCTCCTGCGCACGCCAGAGCAGCGCGAGCACAGCGGAGGCCTGCTTCCCCTCCGGATATTTCTTGATCTGGCCCTTGGCCCAATCGAGATTTTCCGGCGTGAAGGCGAAGGCTTCGGGCTGCTCGGCAGCTAGGCGTCTGACGCTCATGCTTCTGCTTCTTTTGCTATTTGACACATGAGCGTCCTCACCGGTCGATCTCCCCGAACACAATGTCGATGGAGCCAAGTACGGCCGAGACGTCGGCGAGCATATGGCCGGTGCAGAGAAAATCCATGGCGGCAAGATGGGGGAAGCCTGGCGCCCTGATCTTGCAGCGATAGGGCTTGTTGGTGCCGTCGGAGATGAGATAGACGCCGAACTCGCCTTTAGGCGCCTCGACCGCGGCATAAACTTCACCCGCCGGCACGTGGTAGCCTTCGGTATAGAGCTTGAAATGGTGGATCAGAGCTTCCATCGAGCTTTTCATCTCGGCGCGCTTCGGCGGCACCATCTTGTGGTTCTCGACGCTGACTGGCCCGATCTCTGTTGATAGCTTCTCGCAGCACTGCTTCATGATGCGGATCGACTGGCGCATCTCCTCCATGCGTACGAGATAGCGATCGTAGCAGTCGCCGTGCTTGCCGATGGGAATGTCGAATTCGAGCTCTGAGTAGCATTCGTAGGGTTGGGCTTTGCGCAAATCCCAGGCAGCACCGGAGCCGCGTACCATCACGCCCGAGAAACCGCGCGCCCAGGCATCTTCGAGCTTCACGACGCCGATATCGACGTTCCTCTGCTTGAAGATGCGGTTGTCGGTGAGAAGCCCTTCGATGTCGTCGCACGTCTTCAAGAAGGGATCGCAGAAGGCATAGATGTCGGCCACGAGCTCGGGCGGCAGGTCCTGATGCACCCCGCCTGGCCGGATGAAGGCCGCATGCATGCGACTTCCGCTTGCGCGCTCATAGAACACCATCAACTTCTCGCGCTCCTCGAAGCCCCACAGTGGGGGGGTGAGGGCGCCGACATCGAGCGCTTGCGTGGTGATGTTGAGGAGATGCGAGAGCAACCGGCCGATCTCGGAATAGAGCACGCGCACGAGCTGGCCGCGCTTCGGCACGGTCACGCCGAGCAGCTTCTCGACAGCGAGCGAATAGGCATGCTCCTGGTTCATCGGCGCGACGTAATCGAGACGGTCGAAATAAGGCAGCGCCTGCAGATAGGTCTTGTGCTCGATCAGCTTCTCGGTGCCGCGATGGAGCAACCCGATATGGGGGTCAACGCGCTCGACCACTTCGCCATCAAGCTCGAGCACCATGCGCAGCACCCCGTGTGCGGCAGGATGCTGCGGCCCGAAATTGATGGTGAACTTGCGGTCGTCGCCTTCGCGTGCTTGGCCCTTGGCGTCGGCCTCGTGTGTTTCGATCTCGGCCATCACGCGTCGACCTTGCTTGCGGCCTTGGCCTGCTTGGCGGCGACGCCGCGCTTGAAGCGGTCCCAGGACACGATGAAGCGCTCATGCGTACCGGCGCCGATCTCGTCGAGCCCGTCATGGGCTCTCACTTTGAACTTCGCGCGCGGTCCCCTCACCTCGATGCACTCTGCCTCGACGGTGACCGTCATCCCGGGCGGGGTCGCCGATTTGTGGGAGACGTCGATATGCACGCCCAAACTCCCCTCGCCTTCATCGAGATGCGGCTCGAGAAGCTGGACACAGGTCCATTCCATCAGCCCGACCATGAAGCCGGTAGCAAACACCTCCGGCATGGCCTGGAGCTCGGGCGATTCTGGATACAGCTCAGGCACCGTCTTGCTCGTCGGCACGGTATAGGCGAAGCGGTGCCTCAGGCCGGGCTTGAGCGTAGACTTCATGACTTGTCGCGTCCCTCGCGTGGCTCGCCCGCCTTCTCATCGCCCGGGATGGCGGTAGTCATGGCCTCCCAGGGGCTCAGGAAGTCGAAGCTGCGATAGTCCTGCATCAACTTCACGGGCTCGTAGACTACACGCTTCAGCTCATCGTCATAGCGGAGCTCGACGAAACCGGTGAGAGGGAAGTCCTTGCGCAGAGGATGGCCCTGGAAGCCATAGTCGGTGAGGATGCGGCGCAGATCGGGGTGACCGGCGAAGAGGATGCCATAGAGGTCGAAGGCCTCGCGCTCGTACCAATTCGCGCCTGGAAATAGTGGGATCAGGCTCGGAACGGGATGCGCCTCGTCGGTCCTGACGCGCACGCGGATGCGATGGTTCAACCATGGGCTCAAGAGGTGGTAGACGACGTCGAAGCGCTGCTCGCGGTCCGGGTAGTCGGCGCCGCATATATCGATCAGGCAGCCGAAGCGGCAGAGCGGGTCGTCACGCAGGATAGTGATCACCTCGATCAGATCGTCGCGGGAAATCTCAATGGTGAGCTCGCTGAGAGCATGCTGAGCGCGGAGAAGCTTTCCGCCGAGACGGTCGGAAAGATAGGCGGAAAGCTTGTTGAGGGCTTCGTCCATCAGCGCTCCAGGACAGGACGGTCAGCGCGCGAGTGTGCCGGTCCGCCTGATCTTCTTCTGTAGGAGGAGCACGCCATAGACAAGCGCTTCGGCCGTCGGCGGGCAGCCTGGAACATAGATGTCGACGGGAACGATGCGGTCGCAGCCGCGAACCACCGAGTAGGAATAATGATAATAGCCCCCCCCATTGGCACAGGACCCCATGGAGATCACATAACGCGGCTCCGGCATCTGGTCGTAGACCTTGCGCAGTGCCGGGGCCATCTTGTTGCACAGCGTGCCGGCGACGATCATGACGTCAGATTGGCGCGGGCTGCCGCGGGGCGCGAAGCCGAAGCGCTCGAGATCGTAACGAGGCATCGAGGCCTGCATCATCTCGACTGCGCAGCAGGCAAGACCGAAGGTCATCCACATCAATGAGCCGGTGCGGGCCCAGTTGATCAACTCATCCGCGGTCGTGGTGAGGAAACCTTTGTCGGCGAGTTCGTTGGAGAAGACATCGAAGCTGGTCGCACCAGGCCCCACCGCAAGGCCGCCGCTCCTCCGCTCCTTGTCGCGATAGGGTCCCGGGATCAATCCCATTCGAGCGCGCCTTTCCGCCACTCATAGACGAAGCCGATGGTCAGCACGGCGAGAAAGATCATCATTGCCCAGAAGCCAAAGGCGCCCACCTCTTTGAAGGCCACCGCCCAGGGAAAGAGGAAGGCGACCTCCAGATCGAAGATAATGAACAAAAGTGACACGAGGTAGAAGCGCACGTCGAATTTCATACGCGCGTCATCGAAGGCTTCGAAGCCGCATTCATAGGCCGAGACTTTCTCGGAGTCGGGATTGCGAAGCGCGATGATGAAAGGCGCGATCAGAAGTGCCGTACTGATGACAAAGGCGATGCCGATAAAGATGACGAGCGGCAGATACGTTTGCAGCAACTGGCCCATGATCCTCTTTCCGAGTGTGGGGGGCCGAAAATGGCGGGAGTGACGGGACTCGAACCCGCGGCCTCCGGCGTGACAGGCCGGCGCTCTAACCGACTGAGCTACACCCCCTTACGGGCCGGAGTGCGGCCAGAGGCGACAAAGAGCATGTACGGCTTGGGATTCGCCAAGTCAAGGCAAGGCACCCCAAAGCGTAAGAGGGATGGTGGGCGGTGAGAGACTCGAACTCCCGACATCCACGGTGTAAACGTGGCGCTCTACCAACTGAGCTAACCGCCCCTTTCCTGCCGCCTAGATACGTTGTCGCGGCGCAGGGGGGAAGGCCCAGTCGCCAAGTATGATTTGCCGCAACTAGGGGGGGACTGATGGGTCGATCGTTATTTGTGCTTTTCGCGCTTGCGTTTCTTTTGGTTCTTCTCGCAAACGGTCCTGTTTTGGCCGAGGATGCGCCGGCGGGAAGCTATGAATGCTGGTATTTCACCACGCCCCAGCCTCTGCAGAACTTCGCCCTCAAGGGCACGAGCTATACCGATTCCTCTGGCGCGAGCGGCTCCGTCGCAAGCTCGGGTGGGAAGATGCACTTCAGCGGCGGCAAGCTCGACGGACAGACGGCTGTCTACAAGGGTGGCAACCCGCCCACCATTAGTTTCGGCAACGGCAACGGCGAAGAGCAGTTCTTCTGCCAGCTCGCACAGTAAACCTGGCACCCAAAAAACGAAGGCGAAGCCTCACGCCGGTAAGGCTCCGCCTGAGAAATCGTCAGTCGTCTGACGCCTAGCTGTTGCAGGCCTCTTTGAGCGCCTTGCCAGCGCGGAATTTCGGCACGCGCGAGGCAGGGATATGTACCTCGGCGCCGGTGCGCGGATTGCGGCCAGTCGAGGCCTTGCGCTGCGCCACTTGGAAATTGCCGAAGCCGACGATGCGAACAGTGTCTCCGCCCTTCAAAGCCTTCTCGATATTCTTGAAGGTTGCATCAACGGCCTTCTCGGCTGCGTCCTTCGACAAATCGGATTCTTTCGCCACTTGGGCGACCAGCTCAGCTTTGTTCACGGGTCATCATCCTTTCGCTCGGGCCCCAATCGAGAGGGCAAGCGCCCTCGAGGCCGTTTGGGTACGCTGCGATTCACAAGCACGTCGTGTATGACTGGCGCAAA
>JBLMXO010000267.1:0-2885 GCA_050257815.1 Actinomycetota bacterium | reverse complement strand
TGATGTTGATGATGACCTTCTCGCCCATATCGACGCGGCCTTCGAGCGTGGCCGAGCCCATATGCGGCAGCACCACCACCTTGTCGCTCTTGAGCAGCTTCGGGTTCACCGCGGGCTCATGCTCGAATACGTCAAGGCCCGCGCCGGCAAGCTCGCCGTTCTCGATCATGCGTGCCAGTGCGTTCTCGTCGATCACCTCACCGCGTGCGGTGTTGACGATATAGGCGTTCGGCTTCAAGAGCGCCAACCGCCGCGCCGAGAGTAGGTGATAGGTCGCAGGCGTATGCGGGCAGTTGATAGAGATGATGTCCATGCGCGCGAGCATCTGGTCGAGGCTGTCCCAATAGGTCGCCTCGAGCGATTTCTCGACATCGGGCGCGACGCGACGCCGGTTGTGATAGTGGATCTGCAAGCCGAAGGCCCGCGCGCGCTTGGCGACCGCCTGGCCGATACGGCCCATGCCGACGATGCCGAGCCGCTTGCCGTAGATGCGGTGGCCGAGCATCCAGGTCGGCGACCAGCCCTGCCACTCGCCGCTATCCGTCTTGAGCATGATCGCGCCCTCGGTCAGCCGGCGCGGCACGGCGAGAATGAGCGCCATGGTCATGTCGGCCGTGTCCTCGGTCAATACGCCCGGCGTGTTGGTGACGATGATTGAGCGGTTCCGCGCCGTCTCGAGGTCAATATTGTCGACGCCGGTGCCGAACTGGGAGATGAGTTTGAGATCGGGGCCGGCCTGGCTCAGCACGGCCCGGTCGATGCGGTCGGTGACGGTCGGCACCAACACGTTGGCGGTCTTCACCGCCTCGATCAGTTCCTCGCGCGAGAAGGGTTTGTCGTCGAGATTGAGGCGCGCGTCGAACAGCTCGCGCAGTCGGGTCTCAACCACGTCGGGAAGCTTGCGTGTGACGATAACGATCGGTCGATCAGCCATAAACGGTCCAGCCAGGATGGAGGCGGGGTGGGGGTCCTCCCCGCGAGGGATGGGGCGCTTGTTGCCAAGGCCTCGCTTTCTCTAACAGAAGCGGCTTTGCGAGATAAAGCCTGTTCTTGGCTGCGGGCCACGATCCGTTCACTTTTCTGGTCCATGCAAACGGGGGCCGATTCGGGGCGCCGAATCGGCCATCATCGCGCCAATTGGGGCGCGAAGGCGGGGGATTTGCGACCGTGTGGCATCGCCTGTTGATCGGCATCGGAATGGCGTTTGCACTTAATGTCGCGGCGGCAAATGCGGCTGGCACTGGCACCTCCGCTGCGCCGGGCAAGGACGGTCTGCCGGTGCCGCGTTTCGTGAGCCTCAAATCCGACAAGGTAAATGTGCGCAAAGGGCCTGCCACCGATCAGGCGATTGTCTGGGTGTTCTCCAGGGCAGGCCTCCCGGTGGAGGTGATCGCCGAATCCGACAATTGGCGGCGGGTGCGTGACAGCGAGGGGGCCGATGGCTGGGTGTTCCATAGCCTGCTCAGCGCGCGCCGCACCGTGCTCGTTACGCCTTGGTCCAAGGACCAGTCGAACGTTCCGCTATATTCCTCGAAATCGACCGGTTCTCGGCCGGTGGCCCAGCTCCAGGCCAACGTGCTCGGCAATGTGATGAATTGCGACGGAGAATGGTGCGAACTCTCGGTCGACGACTATACCGGCTACGTCCAGCAGGACCAGCTTTGGGGCGTCTACAAAGGCGAAGAGATCAAGTAGCTAAGGCTTGTCGACCAGCCTGACGAGCACATCGACGCGCGATATGGTCATGCCCTCAGGCGCTTCGGGCAGGCCCTCGATCCTGATCGAGCCCGTCTCGATATCCAACAGTTTCCCCGAATGCTCGCAGAAGAAATGGTAGTGGTTCGAGGTGTTTGTATCGAAATAGGCCTTGGCACCCTCGACGGCGACCTCGCGCAGAAGGCCTGCCTCGGTGAATTGGTGCAGCGTGTTGTAGACCGTGGCGAGCGACACCGGCACCCGGCGGCTAATAGCCTCCTCATGCAGGGTCTCGGCCGTCACGTGGCGGTCACAGCCGGCAAATAACAGAGAGGCGAGCGCAACGCGCTGCCGCGTCGGCCTCAAGCCCGCCTGGCGCAATAGCTTGGCGATGTCCCCTGTTCTCGTTTCTGTGTGCATCAATCCCAGCGAGCGGCTTGGCCGCAGCGTCCTTCGAAGCCGAATTTGCCTGCAAATATAGGCTGAAGCATTTCTTGCCGCAACGCTGAGCGATTTGATCTAAGTCAAACCGCGATAGATCTTTGGGCCTTGCTTTTGCGTGCGAGCCTCGCCGATGTGAGCTGGAATTGCAGCCGAATCAGGGCATGGCGCGGGCCTTCTGAGCCCCGCTCGCGGGCTTTTGATGGACGGCTGACTGTGTTAGGTAACGCGCCAAAGTCTTCGACCCGGTGAAGGTTGGCCAGAGTGCAGAAACCGATGCAAGAGAAGCGGGGGCAATTCGACTACGAGGATTTGCTTGCCTGCGCCCGGGGCGAGCTGTTCGGCCCTGGCAATGCGCAGCTGCCGCTGCCCCCGATGCTGATGTTCGATCGCATCTCCCAAGTCGAAGAGAAGGGCGGTGAGCACGGCCATGGGCGCATCGTTGCGGAGCTCGATGTGAAGCCTGACCTCTGGTTCTTCTCCTGCCATTTCAAGGGCGACCCGGTCATGCCGGGCTGTCTCGGGCTCGATGCTCTGTGGCAGTTGCTAGGCTTCTTCTTGGGTTGGCTCGGCGCGCCGGGCAGGGGCCGGGCGCTCAGCGTCGGCGAGGTCAAGTTTTCCGGCATGGTCCTGCCCACCATGAAGAAGCTCGAATATATCGTCGAGCTGAAGCGGGTAATCAGGCGGAAATTCACGCTCGGCACCGGCGACGGCTGGATGAAGGCCGACGGTGCAACCATCTATACGGC
>JBLMXO010000266.1:0-5719 GCA_050257815.1 Actinomycetota bacterium | reverse complement strand
CGTGGCACCACAATCCCCTGCTCAAGGTCGAGCACCTCACCATGCGCTTCGGTGGGTTGGTCGCCATCGACGATGTCTCCTTCGAGGTCGGCCGCAACGATATCACCGCGCTGATCGGGCCAAACGGTGCCGGCAAGACCACCGTGTTCAACTGCATCACCGGCTTCTACAAGCCGACCGAAGGATTGATGCAGCTCGACCATCCTGACGGCCAAAGCTTCAGGCTCGAGCAGCTCGACGACCATGTGATCAATTCCGACGCGCGTGTCGCCCGCACCTTCCAGAACATCAGACTGTTCCAAGGCATGACGGTTTTGGAGAATCTGATGGTGGCGCAGCACAATGCTCTCACGCGCGCCTCGGGCCTTCCGAGCGGCTCCGTCCTCGGCTTCGGCATCTTCGCGACGGTCGGCGCCATGCTCCATATCGGGGGGTTTGCCAGAGCGGAGAGGGAAGCGGTCGACTATGCACGTCATTGGCTCGATCGCGTGGGGCTCACGCGGCGTGCCGACGAGGCGGCCGGGTCCCTCCCCTATGGCGACCAGAGGCGGCTCGAGATCGCGCGCGCCATGTGCACGCGACCGCTCCTACTCTGTCTCGATGAACCCGCCGCTGGGCTCAACGCGCGTGAGAGCGATGGGTTGAACGAGCTCCTCTTCTCCATCCGCAATGAGGAAGGCATCGCGCTTCTCCTCATCGAGCATGACATGAGCGTGGTCATGCGTATCTCGGACCATGTCGTGGTGCTCGACTATGGCAAGAAGATCGCCGACGGCACCACTGAGGAGACGCGCAACGACCCGCGCGTCATCGCCGCCTATCTCGGCGTTCCCGACGAGGAGCTGTCGGAGGTCAAGCGCGAGGTGCGCGCATGACCGAACCCATGCTCGAGCTGCGCAAAGTGACGGCATGCTACGGCGTGCTCCCGATCCTGCATGGCGTGAGCCTCGACATCAAAAAAGGCGAGATCGTCGCGCTGATCGGCGGCAATGGCGCCGGTAAGACCACGCTGATGATGACGATCTTCGGCCGTCCGCGCGCTCGCGAGGGACACATCTACTTCCAGGGCCGCGATATCACCCATCTCCCTACCCATGAGGTGGCCCGACTCGGCATCGTACAGTCGCCGGAGGGACGGCGCATTTTCTCGCGCATGACGGTGCTGGAGAATCTCCAGATGGGGGCGATCGTCGCCAACGACCAAAATGCGTTCGACAAGGATCTCGATCACGTCTTCACCCTGTTTCCCCTGCTCAAGGCGCGCCAGAATCAGCGCGGCGGGACGCTCTCCGGCGGTGAGCAGCAGATGTTGGCGATCGCCCGCGCGCTGATGGGTCGGCCGACCCTGCTTCTGCTCGACGAGCCGTCGCTTGGACTTGCCCCGCTCATCGTGAAGCAGATCTTCGCCGCCATCCGCTCGCTCAATGCCGACTATGGCCTGACCGTCTTCCTGGTCGAGCAGAGCGCCTATCATGCGCTCCGGCTCGCTGACCGCGGCTATGTCATGGTCAATGGCAAGATCACCATGAGCGGCACTGGGGCAGAGTTGCTCGGCAGCCCCGAGGTGCAATCGGCCTATCTCGAAGGCGGTGCGCACTCCGCCCCACGTGTCGGGGTGCGCAAATGATCTGGCTGTCCGACGATGGTCCCATCGTCTTCCTGGTGTTGACGGTGATCCTTGGCGGCGGCGCCGCATTCCTCTCCGGCCGCGGGCTCGCGCGGGGCTGGAAGCCGTTCTGGCGCGTGTTCTTTTATATGGCGCTGCTCGCTGCGGCCGTGCGTTTCTTCCATTACGCGCTGTTCGACGGCCGCCTCCTGTCGCCGTATTACTATCTCGTCACCTATGTGATCCTCGTAGCGGCCGGCTGCCTCGGCTTCCGCGTCATGCGCACGACGCAAATGGTCACGCAATATCGGTGGCTTTATGAGCGGACGGGCCCGCTTACCTGGCGCGACCGTAAGGCATGATTCTGGCCCGCTCGCCTAACGGGCAAATGATGTAAAGTCGGGGCGGTCCTTGTTGAGGGAGGTGGTGTGATGAAGCGACTAGCCGGGCTCTTGGCAGCCCTTGCCGTAGGCGTCCTGATGACCGCTTGTGGCGATGGGGGTGGAAAAGGGAGCGACACGATCCCGATCGCCGTGGTCGGCCCAGTCACGGGTCAATACGCCTCCTTCGGCCAGCAGATGACCAACGGCGGCCAGATGGCGGTCGACGATATCAACGCCGCCGGGGGTGTGCTCGGCAAGAAGCTCGATCTCGAGATCGGCGACGATGCCTGCGATCCAAAGCAAGCTGTGGCCGTTGCCAACCAGATGACAGGCAACGGCGTGGCGCTGGTCGCCGGCCATTACTGCTCCGGCTCGTCCATCCCGGCATCAAAGGTCTATGCCGAGTCGAATGTGGTGCAGATCTCGCCTGCCTCGACCAATCCCGCCTTCACCGACGATCGCGCTGGTCCGAACATCTATCGCGTCTGCGGCCGCGACGATCAGCAAGGCGGCGTCGCCGGCAAATATCTCGCCAAGCATTTCGCCGACAAGAACATCGCCTTCGTCCAAGACAAGACAGCTTACGGCAAGGGCCTGGCCGACGAGACCAAGAAGGCGATGAACGAGGCGGGCAAGCAGGAGGTCATGTACGAGGCGATCACCGCCGGCGAGAAGGACTATTCCGCGCTCGTCTCCAAGCTCAAGCAGGCCAATGTCGACGTCGTCTATTTCGGCGGTTATCACACCGAAGCTGGCCTCATCATCCGCCAGATGCGCGACCAGGGCATGAATACGATCCTGATGGGCGGCGATGCGCTCATCACTCAGGAGTTCTGGTCGATCACGGGTCCCGCCGGTGAAGGCACGCTCATGACCTTCTCGCCCGATCCGCGCAAAAATCCGGCGGCCGCCGAGGTGGTGAAGCGCTTCAAGGACAAGGGCATCGAGCCCGAAGGCTACGTGCTCTACACCTATGCCGCGGTTCAGGCGTGGAAGCAGGCGGCGGAGAAGGCGAAGTCGGTCGAATCGGCCGACGTGGTCAAGGCGCTCAACGACACCGAGTTCGATACGGTGATCGGCAAGTTCAAGTTCAACGAGAAGGGTGACCCGAACCTGCCGCCTTACGCCGTCTACCGCTGGTCAAACGGAACCTATGAGCAGTTGCCGGATGAGGAGCAGCCCACGGCCGCGGCCAACTAGCGCTTCTTGGCGGGGGCTTCCTGCGACTTGAAATAGTCCTCGAGCTCCCGCTCGACCCGCACCAGATCGTCGGGGAGCGGCAGGCCGAGCGCCTTGAACTCGTTCAGCTTCTCCATGATGCGGAGATAGAGGTCATGCGGGTTCTCGGGCGGCGTGTCCATTTGGTTGATGAGGAGGGCAAGCTCAGCCTCCAAATCGTCGAATGCCATGATTCCTCGCCTCCTCAGGCCGGATTGATGATGCGGGCCGCACCATAGACGCGAGCGGTAAAGAAGTCAGCATGGCAGGCGCCAATTGCAGCCGGGCCATTTCCCCGGCATAGTCTCACGGCCCAGAGCAGCGGGGGAGCGGCAATGGAAAAAGTGACTTTCGACAAGGTGGTAGGCTTTGTGCTCGCCGCCTGTTTCGCGCTCGTGATCGGCATTTCAATGTGGGCGCTGCTGGTCGGCGACTACATGAACACGGTGATGAACGAGCAAGCGCAGCAGAGCCTGCGCATCGTAGGCTTCGCCGGGGCGTTTGCCGCACTGACCACTTGGTGGGTGCAGCAATTCGCCGCTAAGCGTGGTTTCGTGGTGCGCTTCCTGTTCGCTCTGTTCATCTTCGTAGTGGCGTTCTCGAGCTTCGGCGGACTGCTTCGCGTCATCAATAGCCACGTCACCTATCCGAGCCAGCAAGACTGGTCGTTGCAGGGGCTCTATTGGGCCTCGCAGAGCGACCTGGTCTCCTTCGTGATCTTCATGCTGGTGCCTCCTCGCCCGGCCTACGCAGCGCTGATTGCAGCAGCGGCCATCTACATCGCCATCTTCGGCCCGCGGGAGGCCAGAGAAGTCGAGACGTGAAGGGGTAAGGATCTGGAGCGGGCGAAATTGCGGGCCAGATTCCGGTCTTCCCGAATTGAGGGCGGCCCACCGCTCTGATAGAGGTTCAGCGTATTCCGCATCTTCCCGTGATGAGGCGCTTCCTCTCGCATGATCCCCCGCTACAGCCGCCCCGAAATGGCTCGCATCTGGGAGCCGGAGGCCAAGTTCCGCATCTGGCTCAAGATCGAGACCTATGCCGCCGAGGCCATGGCAGAGCTTGGCCAGATCCCCAAAGCGGCAGCGGAAGAGGTCAAAAAGCGCGGCAGCTTCGACATTGAGCGCATCGACGAGATCGAGCGGGAGGTGAAGCACGACGTCATCGCCTTCCTGACGTCGGTCGCCGAGCATGTGGGCCCTGAGGCACGCTTCCTTCATGCAGGGCTCACCTCCTCCGACGTGCTCGACACCTGCCTCAACGTGCAACTCGTCGAGGCGGCCGATATTCTCATCGCCGATATTGACGCGCTCCTCGCCGCACTGAAGGCGCGCGCCTTCGAGCACAAGAACACGATAACCGTCGGCAGGAGCCATGGCGTTCACGCCGAGCCCACCACCTTCGGCCTCAAGCTCGCGGTTGCCTATGCCGAATTTGCCCGCGCCAAGGAGCGGCTGATCAGGGCGCGAGAGGAGGTCGGAACCTGCGCGATCTCGGGAGCCGTCGGCACCTTCGCCCACGTCGATCCCAGAGTTGAGGCCTCCGTAGCCAAGAAGCTCGGCTTGAAGGTCGAGCCAATCTCGACGCAGGTCATCCCGCGCGACCGCCATGCCGCCTATTTCGCGACGCTCGCCGTGGTGGCGAGCTCGGTCGAGCGGCTCGCGACCGAGATCAGGCATCTGCAGCGGACCGAAGTGCTCGAGGCGGAGGAATTCTTTAGCGAGGGCCAAAAGGGCTCCTCGGCCATGCCACATAAGCGGAACCCGGTCCTGTCGGAGAATCTAACGGGGCTCGCGCGTCTCGTCCGCGGCTACGCTATGCCGGCGCTGGAGGACGTGGCGCTCTGGCACGAGCGCGACATCTCCCACTCCTCGGTCGAGCGCGTGATCGGACCCGATGCCACCATTGCGCTCGACTTCGCGCTCAGCCGCCTGACCGGCATCATCAAGAACCTCGTCGTCTACCCTGAGCGCATGAAGGCCAATCTCGACCGGCTCGGCGGCCTAATCCATTCCCAGCGCGTGCTGCTGGCGCTGACCGCTGCCGGCGTTCCGCGCGAGGAGGCCTATCGCATCGTGCAGCGGAACGCGATGAAGGTGTGGAACGAGGGCGGTGATTTCCTCGCGGCGCTGCTTGCCGACCAGGATGTGCGCAAAGCGCTGTCGGAGGATACCGTGCGCGCGCAGTTCGATCTCGGCTACCACACCAAGCACGTCGACACGATCTTCAGCCGCGTGTTCGGCTAGCTGCGCTAGCCCCCCTCAGCGGTCGCCCAACCAAAAGAGCCAGTGACCGACGTGGCGAGCCTTCAGTAGCCCCCAATGTCCTTTAGGGAGCTCCGCACTGCTTGCAGGTTGATGTCTTCGATCCGTCCGCTGTCGCCATACTGGTTGCCGCGGAAGATATGCGGCATGTAGCGGTAGCGATCATGCTCTTGCGCGATCATGAAGTAGTGCCGGCGATAGAATGACGGCTCGATCGCCACGTAAGGCGGGATGTCGTGATACCAGTC
>JBLMXO010000265.1:0-12154 GCA_050257815.1 Actinomycetota bacterium | reverse complement strand
ACAGCCTGAAGGCGCTCAAGACCGGTCTCGGCACGGCGGCCGTGATCGTGATGGACAAGTCGACCGACATCATCCGCGCGATTTCCCGCCTCTCTTATTTCTACAAGCATGAATCGTGCGGACAGTGCACGCCTTGCCGCGAGGGAACTGGGTGGATGTGGCGCGTGCTCGAGCGCATGGCGCGCGGCGAAGCCGAGATCGCCGAGATCGATATGCTGCTCAATGTCAGCTATCAGGTCGAGGGTCATACCATCTGCGCGCTTGGTGATGCTGCGGCGTGGCCAGTGCAGGGGCTGATCAGACATTTCCGCCACGTCATCGAGGAGCGCATCGATGCCGGTGCCACGCGCCCCATCGGTCCATCGGTCCCTGTGGCCGCGGAGTAGGGCATGCATGCACTGGATGTGGGACAATGCCGTAACGCTCGCCACCGTCTTGATGGCCATCGCCGCCGTGGTCGCGCTCGCCTATGCGCATCTTTCGATCACGGAGAGCAGGGCGGCCGACCAGCGAGCGAACGCCAACGAACTATGGAGAGAGATCCTGAGGCTCGCTTTTGACAATCCGAAACTGTCCGACCCGACGCTCGGTCTCGCCAAGTTCGATTATGCGGCCAAGACCATCGACGGCAGCCCTGAGCTGTTCCAGAAATACGAAATGTTCGTCGACACCGTGCTGAACGCGAGCGAGGAGATTCTGACCGTCTCGCCGACCAAGGAATGGAAGGCATCCGTATGCATTCAGCTCCTGCCACATCGCGCCTATTTGCAGTCGGCGCACTTCCTGCATTCAGGCTACATGGATCAATACACGGCGAAGTTCCGCGCCTTCGTCGACGAGGCCTTGCGCAACCATGCCTAAGCTGATCATCAACAACCGCGAGATCGAGGTCCCGGCGGGGATCACCCTGATCCAGGCCTGCGAGTTCGCCGGCGTGGAGATCCCGCGCTTCTGCTATCACGAGCGGCTGTCGATCGCCGGCAATTGCCGGATGTGCCTGATCGAGGTCGCCGGCATGCCGAAGCCGGTCGCGTCTTGCGCCATGAGCGTGAGCGATCTCCGGCCCGGCCGCGACGGCACGCCGCCGACGATCATCACCGACTCTCCGACGGTGAAGAAGGCGCGCGAGGGTGTGCTTGAGTTCCTGTTGATCAATCATCCGCTCGATTGCCCGATCTGCGATCAGGGCGGCGAATGCGACCTGCAAGACCAGACCATGGCCTATGGCTTCGACGCGAGCCGCTTCCAGGATAACAAGCGCGCCGTCGAGGAGAAATATCTCGGGCCTCTGATCGGCACCTTCATGACGCGCTGCATCCACTGCACGCGCTGTGTGCGCTTCATGACCGAGGTTGCCGGCGTCGAGGAGCTTGGCGCTATCGGCCGCGGCGAGGACATGGAGATCACGACCTATCTCGAACGCGGAATCCTGTCGAACTTGTCGGGCAACGTGGTCGATCTCTGCCCGGTCGGCGCTCTGACCTCGAAGCCTTACGCCTTCATGGCGCGACCTTGGGAGCTGACCAAGACGCCGTCGATTGATGCGATGGATGCGCTCGGAAGCGCAATCCGCGTCGATGCAAGAGGCCGCGAGGTGTTGCGCATCCTGCCCCGCGTCAACGAGGCCATCAACGAGGAGTGGATCTCAGACAAGACGCGTCACGTCTGGGATGGGCTTCGCACTCAGCGCCTCGACCGACCTTACGTCAGGCGGAACGGCAAGCTCGAGCCAACGAGCTGGGACGAGGCCTTCAAGGTTATCGCCGCGAAGCTCAAGAGCCTCGACGGCTCGCGCTTTGCTGCCATCGCCGGCGACCTTGCCGCATGCGAAGAGATGTTCGCTTTGAAGCAACTTGCCGCGGACCTCGGCTCACCCAACATCGATTGCCGCCAGGATGGCGCTGCACTCGATCCCGCGTTGGGCCGCGCGAGCTATCTCTTCAACTCGACGATTGCTGGTATCGATCAGGCCGACGCGATCCTCCTTGTCGGCACCGATCCGCGCACCGAGGCCCCGGTGCTGAATGCGCGCATCCTCAAGCGTTCCCGGCAAACGCAAGCGCATATTCCTATCGGGGTGATCGGCGAGAATGCAGATCTCACCTATCGTTACGGCTATCTCGGCGCGGGCGCGGAAACCTTGGTCAAGATCGCCGATGGCTCTCACCCCTTCCTCGCGTCGCTTGAAGGGCTTGAGCGGCCGATGCTGATCTTAGGCCAGGGCGCACTCACCCGGCCCGACGGGGCGGCGATCCTGGCGCTTGCCGCCAAGGCCGCTCAGGCGATGGGCGCGATCAAGCCCGCGCTTTCCTGGGATGGCTTTAACATCCTACACACGGCCGCGGCACGGGTCGGAGGGCTCGACCTCGGCTTCGTGCCGGGGAACGCCGGTCTCGATGTCGAGGGCATGCTTGAAGCGGCAAGCAGCAACAAGATCGACGTCATTTACCTGCTCGGCGCCGACGAGATCGACGTGGACAAGCTCGGCAAAGCCTTCGTGATCTATCAGGGCAGCCACGGCGACAAGGGCGCGCATCGTGCCGATGTGATCCTACCCGGCGCCGCCTATACCGAGAAGGACGGAACCTACGTCAATACCGAAGGACGCGTGCAGCTGACGGCGCGCGCCGTGTTCCCGCCGGGAGAGGCGCGCGAGGACTGGAAGATCGTCCGCGCGCTGTCGGGAGTGCTCGGCAAACCGCTTCCGTTCGACACGACGCAGCAGTTGCGGGCGAAAATGTATCAGGCGCATCCGCATCTCGCACTCCTCGACCTCATCGAGCCGGCCGACGCGGCTGCCATCGAGCGCCTTGCCAAGACGGCAGGGAAGGGGGGCAAGGACCGCTTCGTCAACGTGATCGAGGACTTCTACCTCACCAATCCGATCGCGCGCGCATCTTCCATCATGGCGAATTTGAGCGCACTGCATGCCCGCGCGAATAACAAGGCGACCGGCACCGATGGCTGAGTTCTGGACGAGCTATGGATTGCCGCTCGCTCTGATCGTGGCGCAGTCGCTCGCCCTTCTGGTCATATTGCTGATCATCGTGGCCTTCCTGCTCTATGCCGACCGCAAAGTATGGGCGGCGGTGCAGCTGAGGCGTGGGCCGAACGTGGTCGGCCCCTGGGGCTTATGGCAATCCTTCGCCGATCTCCTGAAGTTCGTGTTCAAGGAGCCGGTCATCCCGGCCGGCGCCAACAAGGGCATCTTCCTGATGGCCCCGCTCGTCACCGCCGGCCTCGCGCTCTCGGCCTGGGCGGTGATCCCGGTCGCCAAGAATTGGGAGGTCGCCAATCTCAATATCGGCATCCTTTACATCTTCGCCATCTCGAGCTTGCAGGTCTACGGCGTGATCATGGCGGGCTGGGCCTCTAACTCGAAATATGCCTTCCTCGCTGCACTGAGATCGGCCGCGCAGATGGTCTCCTACGAGGTCTCGATCGGCTTCGTCATCATCACCGTTCTGCTGTGCGCGGGCTCGCTCAATTTGGGCGACATCGTCGAGGCACAGAACGGCCGCTTCGGCCTGTTCAACTGGTATTGGCTGCCCCTTCTGCCGATGTTCGTGGTGTTCTTCGTCTCGGCGCTCGCCGAGACCAACCGCCCGCCCTTCGATCTGCTCGAAGCGGAGTCCGAGCTCGTAGCGGGCTTCATGGTCGAGTACTCCTCAACGCCCTACATGCTCTTCATGCTCGGCGAATATGTCGCCGTGGTGTTGATGTGCGGGCTCGGCACCATCCTGTTCCTCGGCGGCTGGTTGCCGCTCTTCCCGGTGCCGCCCTTCACCTGGATACCGGGCGTGATATGGTTCACGTTGAAAGCTTGCTTCTTGTTCTTCCTGTTCGCCATGGTCAAGGCCATGGTCCCGCGCTATCGCTACGACCAGTTGATGCGGCTCGGCTGGAAGGTGTTTCTGCCACTGTCGCTCGCTATGGTGGTGATCGTAGCGGCGGTTCTGCAGCTCTGGCAGCATGGAGCCTGATGTGGAGAGCTTGAGCGTAAAACGTCTCACGACCGGAGCGAAGGCGTTGCTGCTGACGGAGTTTCTGTCGGCCTTCTGGCTTGCTCTGAAATATTTCGTGGCGCCCAAGCCCACCATCAACTACCCCTTCGAGAAGGGACCGCTATCGCCGCGCTTTCGCGGCGAACATGCGCTCAGGCGCTATCCAAACGGTGAGGAGCGCTGCATCGCCTGCAAGCTCTGTGAGGCGATTTGCCCGGCGCAAGCCATCACCATCGAGGCCGGGCCGCGGCGGAACGATGGTACGCGCCGCACCACCCGTTACGACATCGACATGGTGAAATGCATCTATTGCGGCTTCTGCCAGGAAGCCTGCCCGGTCGATGCCATTGTCGAGGGGCCGAATTTCGAGTTCGCCACCGAAACGCGCGAAGAGCTCTATTACGACAAGGAGCGGCTGCTCGCGAATGGCGATCGCTGGGAGCGTGAGATCGCCAAGAACTTGGCGCTCGACGCACCTTACCGGTGAGGGGAATTCAGCTGATGGGAGCGAACGGTCACTTCGCCTCTCCCCTGTGGGGAGAGGTCGTGCCGAAGTCGCGGGTGAGGGGACTCGGCCCACGAGTTGACTCATGGATCCCCCTCATCCCAACCCTCTCCCCACAGGGGAGAGGGGGGGCACCGCGCTCATGATGCTGCCCGCACTCTTTTTCTATCTCTTCGCCATCCTCTGCGTGGGCTCAGCCTTCATGGTCATCGCGGTCAAGAATCCCGTGCATGCGGTCTTGTTCTTGATCCTCGCCTTCTTCAACGCAGCAGGCCTTTTCGTACTGCTCGGCGCCGAGTTCCTGGCGATGATCTTGGTCGTGGTCTATGTCGGCGCGGTGCTCGTACTCTTCCTCTTCGTGGTGATGATGCTCGACGTCGATTTCGCCGAGCTCCGCGCCGGCTTCCTCAAATATCTGCCCATCGGCGCCACCATTGGCCTCTTGCTCTTGGTCGAGCTGGTGCTGATCGTCGGCGCCTGGGTGACGGCGCCCGAGATCGTCCCGCAATCTCCCACGCCGCCGATCGCGCAAGTGAGTAACACGGCGGCCCTCGGTGCGATCCTTTATACGCGCTACGTCTATCTGTTCGAGGCCGCTGGCCTCATCCTGCTCGTCGCCATGGTCGGAGCCATCGTGCTCACGCTCCAGCATCGGCGCGACGTAAAGCGCCAGAGCATCTCGGCCCAAGTGGGGCGCACGGCGAAGGAGGGCGTCGAGCTGGTCCACGTCGAGACGGGAAGGGGCCTCGGATGACCATTGGTCTCTCGCATTATCTCACTGTCGCCGCGATCTTGTTCACGCTCGGCATCTTCGGCATCTTCCTGAACCGCAAGAACGTGATCGTCATCTTGATGAGCGTCGAGCTGATGCTGCTCGCGGTCAATCTCAACCTCGTCGCCTTCTCGTCCTTTCACGCCGATCTCGTCGGCCAGGTCTTCGCGCTGATCGTGCTGACGGTCGCTGCCGCTGAGGCCGCGATCGGGCTCGCAATCGTTGTCGTCTACTTCCGTAACCGCCGCACCATCGACGTGGCGGAGATCGATCTCCTCAAGGGCTGAGCGCGAGCGCATGTATCAGGCGATCCTCTTCCTTCCGCTCATAGGCGCGATCTTCGCCGGCTTCTTCGGCCCGTGGGTCGGCTCGCGCGCGTCTGAAGTCGTCACCACGACGCTCGTTCTGGTCACGGCGCTGCTCTCCTACCTCGCTTTCTATCAGGTCGCGCTTCAGGGCCAGGAGGAGAGGATCGAGCTCTTACGCTTCATCGATTCAGGCGCCTTGAAATCCGCTTGGTCGCTCAGGATCGATACGCTGACTGCCGTGATGCTGGTCGTGGTGACCACCGTCTCGGGCCTCGTTCATCTCTACTCCATCGGCTACATGGAGGAGGATCCGAGCCGCCCGCGCTTTTTCTCCTATCTCTCGCTTTTCACCTTCGCCATGCTGGCCCTGGTGACGGCCGACGATTTCCTCCAGCTCTTCTTCGGCTGGGAAGGGGTCGGCCTCGCCTCCTATCTTCTCATCGGGTTCTGGTACCACAAGCCGGCGGCCTATGACGCCGCGATCAAGGCGTTCATAGTCAACCGCGTCGGCGATTTCGGCTTCGCGCTCGGCATCTTCGACACCTTCACCCTGTTCAACACCATCCAGTACGACTCGGTGTTCGCCTCGGCGCCCGCGGCGGTCGGCAAGACCATGGAGTTCCTGGGCTACCAAGTCGACGCCCTCACGCTCATCTGCCTCCTTTTGTTCATGGGGGCGATGGGCAAGTCTGCCCAGTTCCTGCTGCACACGTGGCTGCCAGACGCGATGGAAGGCCCAACCCCAGTCTCGGCGTTGATCCATGCTGCGACTATGGTGACGGCGGGCGTGTTCATGGTGGCGCGGCTCTCGCCTCTATTCGAGCTCGCGCCGATCGCCCTCGACTTCGTCGCCATCATCGGCGCGACGACCGCCTTCTTCGCAGCGACCGTTGGTCTCGTGCAGACCGACATCAAGCGCGTGATTGCCTATTCGACCTGTTCGCAGCTGGGCTACATGTTCGCAGCGGAAGGGGTCGGCGACTATGGGGGCGGCATCTTCCATCTCTTTACTCATGCCTCGTTCAAGGCGCTGCTCTTCCTCGGCGCCGGCGCCGTCATCCATGCTCTGCACGGCGAGCAGGACATGCGCCGCATGGGGGGTCTGCGCAAAGTTTTGCCCTTCACCTTCGTGATCATGCTGATTGGCACTCTGTCGATCACGGGCTTTCCCTTCACCGCGGGCTATGTCTCCAAGGACGCCATCATCGAGGCCACTTATGCCGCGCACACGCAAGTCGGCAATTACGCTTTCGTGCTGACACTGATCGCGGCCGTCCTTACCGCGTTTTACTCGTGGCGGCTGATGTTCCTCACCTTTGAGGGCAAGCCGCGCCAGCCCAAGGAAGCGCTCGAGCATGCCCATGAGCCCCCTTGGACCATGGGGGTGCCGCTCGTCCTGCTCGCTCTTGGCGCGCTTCTGCTCGGTGAGGTCTTCAAATACGACTTCATCGGCGGAGGAGCGGCTGACTTCTGGCGCGGCTCTCTCGTCACGCACGAGGTGACTGAGCATGAGGTGCCGGTCTGGGTTGCCTATGCACCCAGCGTCGCCATGCTGCTCGGGTTTGCCACTGCCTGGTACTTCTACATCACCAACCCGCTCGTTCCCTTCGGTCTCGCCAAGCGCTTCCGCGGCGCTTACCTGTTCCTACTGAACGCTTGGTATTTCGATGCGCTTTACGATGCGATCTTCGTGCGCCCGACGATGCGGCTCGGTCGCTTCCTGTGGAAGACCGGCGACGGTAAGATCATCGATGGCATCGGTCCTGACGGCGTCTCTGCCCGTGTGATCGAGATCGCAAGAGGGGCAATCAAGCTCCAGTCCGGCTACATCTATCACTATGCCTTTGCCATGCTGATCGGCGTGGCGGCGATCATCACTTATTTCCTGTTCGCGGGCGGGCTGAAGCCATGAGCTATTCCTGGCCCATCCTCTCCACCGTCACCTTCTTGCCGCTGCTCGGTGCGCTCCTGATCGCGCTGTTGCGAGGCGATGATGACAGCACATTCCGCAACGCGCGTTTCATCGCGCTGTGGACCACGCTGATCACTTTCGCAATCTCGCTCATCTTGTGGCGCGATTTCGATCCGACCACGGCGCAGTTCCAGTTCGTCGAGCTCAAGCCGTGGCTCGGCCCGATCAGCTATCATATGGGCGTGGACGGCATCTCCATGCCGTTTGTCATTCTGACCACTTTCCTGATGCCGCTCTGCATCCTCGCGAGCTGGGTCGCCATCAGCGCGCGGGTGAAGGAATACATGATCGCCTTCCTCGTGCTCGAGACGCTGATGCTCGGCGTGTTCACCTCGCTCGACCTGGTGCTGTTCTATCTCTTCTTCGAGGGCGGGCTTATCCCGATGTTCCTCATCATCGGCATTTGGGGTGGCCCGCGCCGCGTCTATGCGAGCTTCAAATTCTTCCTCTACACGCTCACGGGCTCGCTGCTCATGCTGCTCGCCATTATGGCGATCTATTGGGAGGCGGACACCACCGACATCCCCGTCTTGCTCACCCACGGCTTTCCGCCCGAGATGCAGACTTGGTTGTGGTTCGCCTTCCTCGCCTCATTTGCCGTCAAGCTGCCGATGTGGCCGGTTCATACTTGGCTCCCAGACGCTCACGTCGAGGCGCCGACCGCCGGATCGGTAATTCTTGCCGGCATCCTCCTAAAGATGGGCGGCTACGGCTTCCTGCGCTTCTCGATTCCGATGTTTCCGCTCGCCTCGGCTGAGTTCGCGCCGCTCATCGACGCGCTTTCGGTTATCGCCATCATCTACACCTCGCTCGTTGCGCTCGCACAGGAGGACGTGAAGAAGCTGATTGCCTATTCCTCGGTCGCCCATATGGGCTTCGTCACCATCGGCGTCTTCACCCTGACCATGCAGGGCCTGCAAGGCGGCATCTTCCTCATGCTGTCGCACGGCATCGTCTCGGCAGCGCTCTTCCTCTGCGTCGGAGTGATCTACGACCGCATGCATACCCGCGAGATCGCGGCTTATGGCGGGCTCGCCGACCGCATGCCGATTTATGCCTTCTGCTTCATGGTGTTCACGCTCGCGAATGTCGGTCTCCCCGGCACCAGCGGCTTCATCGGCGAGTTCCTGAGCCTGATCGGCGCCTTCCGCATCAACACTTGGGTCGCCTTCTTCGCCACGACCGGCATCATTCTGTCGGCCGCTTACGCGCTTTACCTTTACCGCCGCGTCATCTTCGGCAAGCTCGAGAAACCGAGCCTCAAATTCATCACCGACCTGACCTGGCGCGAGGTGGCGATCATGACCCCGCTCGTCGTGCTCACCATCTTGCTCGGTTTCTACCCGGCACCGCTCCTCGATGCGTCAGCCGTCTCGGTCGATGCCCTGATCAAGGGTTACCACTCGAGCCTCGCCGCTGCCGAACACGCCAAGCTTGCTGCGCAGCTCGCTCCGGCACCTTGAGGACCAACGATCGTGACCGACGCCCTCAATCTCGCCGTCGCGCTTCCCGAGCTGATCCTCGCCTGCGGTGCCATGGCGTTGCTCATGCTCGGCGTCGCTACCCCGCGCGAGCGGGGTCAGCTCGTTCTGTGGCTCGCCATTTTGATCCTCGTTGCCGCCGGCATGTTGGTGGCGCGCGGGGAGGGCACCGAGACCCTCTTCCACGGAAGCTTCATCGTCGATCCCTTCGCCCGCGTCATGAAGCTTTTGACGCTGACTGGTGCCGCCGCGGCCCTCTTGCTGTCGTTGGACTACTGGCGTGGACCTGGCAGCGTAAAGTTCGAGTATCCCGTGCTCGTTCTGCTCGCATCGACCGGCATGATGATGATGATCTCGGCCAACGATCTCATCTCGCTCTATGTCGGGCTTGAGCTGCAGAGCCTCTCGCTCTACGTGGTTGCCGCCTTCGAGCGCGATTCCGCGCGGTCGGCCGAAGCAGGGCTCAAATATTTCGTTCTCGGAGCGCTCTCCTCCGGCATGCTTCTTTACGGCGCCTCGCTTGTCTATGGCTTCACCGGCTCGACCGACTTCGCCACCATCGCCGCCGCGGTGCAGCCGTCGGGCGAGAATATCGGTCTCATCTTCGGTCTTGTCTTCCTCATGGCGGGCTTCGCCTTCAAGATCTCGGCGGTTCCCTTCCATATGTGGACGCCCGACGTCTATGAGGGGGCCCCGACCCCGGTGACGGCGTTCTTCGCCGCCGCTCCCAAGCTTGCCGCCATGGCCCTAACTGTGCGGGTTCTGGTCACGGCCTTCCCGGCGGTGACCATCCAGTGGCAGCAAATCGTCACCTTCCTCGCCATCGCTTCGATGGCGCTCGGCTCTTTCGCTGCGATTGGCCAGACCAACATCAAGCGCCTGATGGCTTATAGCTCGATCGGCCATATGGGCTATGCGCTGGTAGGTCTGGCCGCGGGGAGCGCGGAGGGTGTGCAGGGCGTGATCATCTATCTCGCCATTTATCTTGCCATGACCCTCGGCACCTTTGCCTGCATTCTCGCCATGCGGCGCGATGGCAAGATGGTCGAGGAGATCAGCGAGCTCTCAGGCCTCTCGCGCACAAGCCCGGGGATGGCCTTCCTCTTGGCGATGCTGCTTTTTTCACTCGCCGGCATCCCGCCCCTTGCAGGCTTCTTCGCCAAGTTCTACGTGTTCCTCGCCGCCATCCACTCTGGGCTTTATGCACTTGCCGTCATCGGGGTCCTGTTAAGTGTCGTGGGTGCGTATTATTATCTTCGCATCGTCAAGATCATGTATTTCGACGACCCCGCCGAACGTTTCGAACCGATGGACGCCTCGCTGGCGGCCGTGCTCGGGGTGAGCGGCATGTTCATCTTGCTCTACTTCGTTTACCCGGCACCTTTGGTAACAATCGCCGGAGAAGCCGCTAAGTCATTATTCTAAATGAGCTTTATCTCATCGCCTTCACCGAAATTGCCGAGCGGCTACCGGCTGCTGCGGATGGAGACGGTCGACTCGACCAATGCCGAGGCGAGACGGCGCGCTCTTGCCGGCGAGCCTGGTCCGCTGTGGATCTGGTCGGCGCGCCAATCGCAGGGCCGCGGCCGCGGCGGCCGCGAATGGATTTCCCAGCACGGCAATCTCTTCGCGAGCCTCCTGATCCGCGTAAACTGCCCTCTGCGGGTCGCAGGTCAACTTGCCCTGCTCGCAGGAATCATCACCTTCGACACTATCGCCAAGCTAATTGCTTATGAAGGACGCTCCGAGATCCTGCTCAAATGGCCTAATGACATTTTGCTGGCTGGCGAGAAGGTGGCTGGCATGCTGCTCGAGAATGTCGGCAGTCCGAACGAGAGCCGGTCGATCGTGGTGATCGGCACTGGCATCAATCTCGCTAGCCATCCCGAGAACCTGCCCCAACCCGCCGTCAGCCTTGCCACTTACGGCATGACCGTGCCGCCGGCCGATGCGCTTGAGACACTCGCCGCGACGACACATGATTGGCTCGGCCGTTGGGGGGAGGGCTCCTGTTTCCCGACCATCCGCCGTGCCTGGCTCGACCGAGCCGGCCCGACTGGGCGTCCGCTGACCGTCCGCGTTGGCACTCAGGAGGCTGAAGGCGTCTATGGCGGTCTCGATGCGGATGGGGCGCTCAGACTGATGATGCCTGATGGCGGCGAATACCGCGTGACCGCGGGCGATGTCTTCTTCAGGCGGTGAGAGCCAGACCCCGCGATATGTCCAAAAAATCGAACGGAAAGGCGCCCGAGTTCGTCTTCGTGCCGCTTGGCGGCGTTGGCGAGATCGGCATGAATCTCTACCTCTACGGCTATGGCCGCGAGGGTGATCGCGAGTGGCTTATCGTGGATATGGGCGTGACCTTTGGCAGCGAGGCCGAGCCTGGTGTCGATGTCATCCTTCCCGACATCAGCTTCCTCGCCAAGGAGAAGCGCAATATCGTCGGCCTTCTGCTCACCCACGCACATGAGGACCACTTCGGCGCGGTTGTCGACCTTTGGCCGCAGCTCGAGGGCGTGGCGGTTTACGCCACGCCTTTCACCGCCGAGATGCTGAAATCGAAGCTCTCTGAGATGGGCCTCACCGAGGGCTTTCCGCTTCAGCTCATGCCGCTCGGTGATCGCCGGACCATCGGTCCGTTCGACGTCGAGCTGATCAGCATGTCGCATTCGATCCCCGAGCCTTCGGCGGTCGTGATCAGGACGCCATTGGGCGCGGCACTCCATACTGGCGACTGGAAACTCGACGAGAGCCCGCTGACATCGGCGCCGACGGACGAAGGCAGGCTCAAGGCGCTCGGCGATGACGGGCTCACCGCTCTCATCTGCGACTCGACCAACGCCGTGCGCGACGGCGTCTCCCCATCTGAGGCCGACGTCGCCGTCACGCTGAACAGGTTGATCGGTGATGCGCGCAAGCGGGTCGCGGTGACGACCTTCGCCTCGAATGTCGCCCGCATCTGTTCGGTCGCCAATGCCACCCGTGCCGCCGGCCGTGAGCTCGTGGTGGTCGGCCGCGCCATGTATCGTGTCATCGAGGCGGCGCAAGCGACCGGCTATCTCGATAAGGATCTCTCCTTCCACGACGAGACAGCCTTCCCCAAGCTGCCGCC
>JBLMXO010000264.1:0-4268 GCA_050257815.1 Actinomycetota bacterium | reverse complement strand
CGCATTGGGCAAGGCACCAGTTGTTCCACGGCCCGCATTCCTGGGCGCACCAATTGTTCCAGTCGCCGCATTGCGGCATGCACCAATTATTCCATGGGCCGCAGCCTTGCGCCGACGCGGGCGACGACCCCCCGGCAGCTCCTGCGATCAGGAGGCCGAGAAAGGTGAGTGCGGCAAGAAGTCTGGTCCTCAACATGTGATCCTCGCTCACGGGGTGGCGCACTACGCCACAGCCCGGCTAACTCATTGCCTAAGTTACAGTCATGGCCTGAATGCGACATGAGCGTGGAATTCAACCGCCGTTCACATTCCGCGAGCGACGTCCTCCGCCCGTACTAGAAGTGGTGCCATGACCAAGAACAAGGACGCGATCGACTGGACTGGCCGTGAGGCGCCAAGCCTTGCCGAGTTCGAGAGGCTTGCCGACATCGCCTATCGGCGGCTTCCAGAGACGTTCCGCAAGCTCACCGGCGATCTTGTGATCCGCATCGAGGACTTCCCCACCGACGAGGTGCTCGACCAACTCGGGATCGATTCGCCGTTCGACCTGCTCGGCCTCTATACCGGCGTCGACCTCGGACGCAAGAGCGTTATGGACGTGACCGCCCTGCCCGACATGGTGTTCCTTTATCGCCGCCCGATCCTCGACTATTGGGCCGAGCATGAGGAGCGGCTCGGCGCCATCGTCACCCACGTGCTGGTGCACGAGATCGGCCACCATTTCGGCCTGTCTGATGCCGATATGGAGCGGATCGAGGCCGAGGCGGCCGCTTAGGGCCAAAAATCGCCATCCGTAAGGAGGAGAGAAAGGTGACGGCGGCTCTCCCGCGAGTTGCCTGGGGGGTGCTATAGTCTCATTGAATACGGGGGTAATGGGATGTCCGTCCGCTTAGCGCTTGCGGCGCTGTTTGGGAGCACGCTTCTTTGCGGCTGCGGCCTGAATGGAGGCTCGGATGGCGCTGCGCTTTCCAGCCTCGAAGCGAACAAGATGGGGCCGCCGGCGATCACCGGCCCGACCATCGAGCAATACATGTCTTACGAGCAAGGTTCGCAAAGGGTTGCGAACGGCAGGATGACGCTCGACGGCCGCTCCGTGAGCTGCGGCGCGAGGCCTACGGTGATCGACGCCAGGCTCGACAGCTGGGGCGGCTCCTACCCTGGCTATCTCATCCTCAACCCCGACCGCCTGCGGGGTCTCGCGACGCCGGTGAAGTTCTACGTCTACTACCACGAGTGCGGCCATCAATTCGTCGGCGCCAGCGAGACCGGCGCCGACTGCTACTCCATCCGCAGTGGCGTGAAGGCCGGCTGGCTGAACGACAGGGGTCTCGACCAGATTTGCGCCTTCATCTCGCAACTGAAAGGCGACGCGGTACATCCGCCCGGTCCGCAACGGTGCCAATTGATGCGTCAATGCTACGCCATGGCGCTTCACGGTAAGGCGCAGGCACGCAATTAGTGCCGCAGCAAACCCAATGAATTGTCGTTGACGCAGCCGCCGACGCGCCGCCAGACTGAACCATCGTCGGGGAGCATCAGGCAGCGGGGGAAAACAGGGATGAGGTTGGCTTCCCGATTGGCCACCAATCTGTTGGCATGCGTCGCGCTCGTCTTTGCGCTGCTTGCGCCGGGCGGCGCCCTTCCCGAGGGAAGAGCGAATGCACTCGATCAAGGCAAGCTCGTGCAGCCGGGGCGGCTCGTCGTGGCAGGGCGTAGGCTTTCTTGCGGCGCAACCGCGACGTTGCTCAAGGACTTCGATGGCATCGCCGTCTCATCGACGGTGATCATGCTCAATATGCAGGTGCTGAAGGACCTGCCGCGTCCGGTGCAGTGGCTGATCTACTACCACGAATGCGGACATATTTTGTACGGACCGAGCGAGACCGCGGCTGATTGTTATGCGGTCAGGCGCGCGCGGCGCGAGGGCTGGCTCGACGAAAAAGCGCTTAACGACATTTGCGCCGTGTTCAACATTGCAGGCCACGGCGATCTTCATCCCGATCCGGTGCAACGGTGCAACGATCTTAGGCAGTGTTTCGTGAAGAAAGGCGGCATAACGGCGCAAGACGGCGGCCGTTAGCCTCGCGACAATTGCACTGACTCCCACGCCGTCTTAGAGTGCGATTCGACATGCAGTACGGGGGACGAATTTGGTTGGCGCTTTCGTGCGCCATTGGGTTGGCGCTCTGCCTGATTGAGACGAGCAGCGCGCACGCTCAGGATTGGTCGGGCGATGTCGAGGGCTCGACAACTGATGGCCCCACCGTCGAGCAATACCTGAAGGACGCGGGCCCCGACGTTAAGTTCATCGCGCATGGCGCCCTCAAGATCGACGGCAAATCGGTCAATTGCGGCAAACGGCCGACAGTGCTGAACCCCGATTTCGACAGCTGGGGCGGCGCCTTCCCGGGCTTCGTGATTCTCAACACCAAGAAGATCGAGGGACTGTCGACACAGGTGAAGCTCTATATCTATAGCCACGAATGCGGCCATCAATTCGAAGGGCCCGACGAGACCAAGGCCGACCTTTTCGCCATCAGGCGCGGCGTGAAATGGGGCTGGCTCGACGCGCAAGGCATGGAGGACATTTGCACCTTCATCTCCACGCTCAAAGGCGATTCGGTGCACCCGCCCGGGCCCCAGCGTTGCGAGACCATGCGCCGATATTATCGCGAGCTGATCGAGGGTGACACGCAGCAAGCGAAGTCAGGCTCGCCTTACGACGCGCAAGCGCAAACGCTCGGCCCGGCACAGTAATCCTGTTCTGGTCATTCCCGCGAAAGCGGGAATCTAGTAACCACCGCGCTCGGTTACTGGATCGCCCGGTCAAGCCGGGCGATGACACCCGTCTAGGGTCGCGCGCAGTCTCAGAAGATCCAGGCGATCATCAGCCAGAAGATCACGAAGAAGATCAGGAAGCCGGCGATGGTGAAGGGCAACTCGCCGAAAATGGCGTCGCCCCCTGATACGACCGCCATCACCAGGATCAGCACGAGCGAGACGCCGAAGGAGACAATCGCTGCGCCCTTAAGCCCGAGTCCCGCTGAGAATGGGTCGGAGTCGCCCATCCCCGTGATGAGATAGATGCCAACACCGCCGATCGCGATCAGAAGCAGAATTGCGAGCGCGGCGGCGAGCAGGAGCCGCGCAGCATCCTTGCGGTCATGATCGTCTTGCCGGCTCGGCATGGAGCCTAATCCTTGAATCCCTCGTCCTGCGCCTTCGAGATCGCCTCTCTGATCTCGCCCGGATCAGGCATGTTGGCGACGGTAAATTCGGGCTGATCGCCCGCGGTCGAGACTTGGATCGTTCCCACGCCGAGAATGCGGTTGAGGAACCCCTGGGTGACATGCACCGCGCGGATGTGCTTGAGCGACACGGAGGTGCGATCCTTGCTCAGGATGCCCTTCTCGTAGAGGAGCTCATTCTCGGTCACGGTCAGCGCCGTTTGTCGGGTGTGGATGTACCAATAAAGCAGGAGCAGGATGCCGATACCGAAGGCCGGGATCAGGACCACGCAGCCGATGAACCAGAAAGGATGCGCCCGGAACATGGCCGGATGCGCCTCATACACCACCTTGCCGTTCATCGTTCGCGCTCCCTCGATCCATAAGGACGGGGGAACTTAATCTCTGCCCTTGGCGCTGAAAAGCGAAGATATGACGAAAGCCTGGGACCTTTTCACGTCTGGAAAGCGGGAGCCAAGGAGGCTAAATAAGCGCACATCGAACGAGGCTTGCTATGCAGAAATTCACCACGCTGACCGGAATCGCCGCCTATCTGCCCATGATCAATGTCGACACCGACATGATCATCCCTAAGCAATATCTGAAGACCATCAAGCGCACGGGACTCGGCAAAGGCCTGTTCGCCGAGCTGCGCTATGACGAGAAGGGCGTAGCCCTCCCGGATTTCGTTCTGCACAAGGAGCCTTACACCAAGGCGCAGATCCTGATCACCGGAGAGAATTTCGGCTGTGGCTCCTCCCGCGAGCACGCACCCTGGGCGCTGCTCGATTTCGGCATCAGGTGCATCATAGCGCCGTCCTTCGCCGACATTTTCTACAACAACTGCTTCAAGAACGGCATCCTGCCCATCACGTTGCCGCAAGAGGAGATCGACAAGCTGATCGACGACGCCTCCCGCGGCGACAATGCGCGGCTGACCATCGACCTCGCGGCGCAGGAGATCAGAGGGCCCGACGGCGGCGTGATCAAGTTCGCCATCGATCCCTTCCGCAAGCGCTGCCTGATGGAAGGCCTCGACGA